>NZ_CALACG010000354.1 GCF_937890585.1 uncultured Campylobacter sp. | reverse complement strand
TTCGAGCTTATTAACGTAAGCTTTGCCGAGTATAAATTTGCTAAATTTGACGAAGCCGACCTGCACAACTACCTATCGGGCGATCTTTGGCAGGGCAAGGCCGGAGCCATGACGATAGAAAATTTTAATAAAAAATACATCATCTCCCAGCACGGCGAGACCAGCACGGCAATGGGGCTAAATTTAAAAATATTAAAGGCATTTTTATGAAATATATCTTGGCATTTATCTTTATAGTTGCCATTTCGCTTGGCGGAGCGTTTTTATACTTCTACTCGCAAGTGAGGTTTGACGCCTACTCCATCATTGACTACAAACCAAAACTCACAACGCAAATTTTTGACAGAAACAACGAGCTCATCGCAAATATCTTTGAAGAAAATAGAATTTATATAAAGTATAACGACATCCCGCCACGTGTCATCGAAGCGCTCGTGGCTATCGAGGATACGAGCTACTTTGAGCATGGCGGTATCAACGTCGAAGCTATGGCAAGGGCGGCGATAAAGGATATTAAGGCTAGAAAGCTAGTAGAAGGCGCATCTACACTAACGCAGCAACTCATCAAAAACCTAGCCCTTAGCCGCGAGAAGAAATTTACAAGAAAGATAAAAGAGGTCGTCCTTGCGATCAAGCTTGAAAGCGAGCTTAGTAAAGAGGACATCATCGAAAGATATCTAAATCACGTATATTTTGGCCACGGCTACTACGGCGTAAAGACGGCAGCTGAAGGGTACTTTAGAAAAGAGCTAAACGAGCTAAGCATAAAAGAGATAGCCATACTAGTTGGCCTACCAAAGGCGCCAAGCACCTACGACCCTACAAAGCACCTCGACCTCTCGCTAAGCCGCGCAAACAGGGTGCTTGAAAGGATGTATAGTATCGGCTGGATAAACGAGGAGGAGTACCGCAAGGGCATACTTGAAGAGCCAGCAGTCTTTGACGACACACTCACGCGAAACAAAGCCCCATACGTGGTTGATGAGATCATCAAAGAGGCTTCAAAGAAATTTGACGATATAAAAACTGGCGGTTATAGGATACAAAGCACGGTTGATCTAAACGTGCAAAAGATCGCTCAAGACGCCCTAGTTTATGGCTACAATGAAATTTTAAAAAGGGATAAAAAAGCAAATCCAGAGATGCTAAATGGCGCTATCGTCGTTACTCACCCACAAAGCGGTCAAATTTTAGCGCTCATTGGCGGTATCGACTACGCAAAAAGTAGCTATAACCGAGCTACCCAGAGCAAGCGCCAGCCAGGATCGAGCTTTAAGCCATTTATCTACCAGATCGCCCTTGATAGCGGCTACTCGGTGGTCTCGCAAGTGGCTGACATCGCCAGAAGCTTTGATATGGGAAATGGCAAAGAGTGGACGCCAAAGAACTATAGCGGCGGCTTTCAAGGATATATCACGATAAAATCAGCCATAACCCAGTCACGCAACCTTGCGACCATAAATTTACTAAACGACCTTGGCCTTAGCTCTGTTCGCAAGCAGCTAACTGACATGGGCTTTAACGATATCCCTGAAAACCTCTCTATCGCGCTTGGAAGCTTTGGGATTTCGCCGCTTGAGTTTGCGAAATTTTACTCGATGTTCCCAAATGACGGCGAGATAGTCGAGCCAACGCTCATTAAGCATATAGAAAATAGCTTTGGCGCGTCTATGGACTACGAGCCACAAAGAAAGCAAGTGTTAAAGCCTGAGCAGGCATTTTTGATGACAACCTTGCTTCAAAATGTCGTAAATAACGGCACCGGACGCAACGCCAAGATAAACGGCGTACAGATCGCTGGCAAGACTGGCACGACAAATAACAACATCGACGCTTGGTTTTGCGGCTACTCGCCTGATATAGAGGCCATCATCTGGTACGGAAACGACGATAACAGCCCTATGAAAAAGGTCGAGGGTGGCGGCAGGACAGCGGCGCCTGTCTTTAAGAAATTTATGGAGGGCTACGTCAAGCTCTATCCAACCTTAAGACGCGCATTTGAACAGCCAGAGGGCGTTTATAAGGGATATTTTAACGGCGCTGATGAGTACTATACAAATGACTCACCACTACCGCAAAATACGCCAACAAACGATATTATTCAAGATCAAGAAAACGATGGATTATTGTTCTAGGAGATAAGATGAGAAATTTGAAAATTTTACTTTGTTTAGCGCTTGTGAGCTTTGCCTGTGGGGCTGACCTAAACACGGCCAGCAAGAGCGAGCTAATGAGCCTTGGGCTAAACAAAAGCCAAGCGCTAAATGTAATAAAATATAGAAAAGCTCATAAATTTAAAAGCGTCGAGGAGCTTGAAAAGGTCCAAGGCGTGGGCTTTAACGATATGCAAAGGGTCAAGGCAAAACTAAATTTAAAGAGCGAGGCAAAGGCTAAAAAGGCTGAGCCAAAGAAGAAATTTAAGAAAAAGAAAAAATAGAGCATAAAAAAGGTTTATCATCTTTTGCGGACGATAAACCTTAAATTTCTGTATAAATTTAGACTATCCTAGCCATTATCAAAAGCAACAACAAATGAGCCAGTAAGCTCTCGGGCGGTTTATTGGCTAGGTCGCTGGCTACGAGTTGGAATGTAGATCTAAATTTAAAAAGCCAGCCCAAGCGCAAAGCCTGAAGCTGGCGAAATTTTATAAGCTGATCTCTTTTATATCAGCTACTTTTAATATCTCACTATAAATTTGACCGATGATCGCGACGCGGTTATTTCGCACTTTCTCGTTTTCAACGTTTATCATAACTTTGTCAAAAAACTCATCTATCTGCGGCTTTAGAGCAAATAGTGCTTTTAGCCTTGGCTCGTATGCCAAGCTCTTATCAACCGCTTTAAACGCGTCATTTAGGGCCTTTTCAGCATCTATCTCAAAGAGGCTCTCGTCAACCATACTAAATTTATCATCTTTTATGATGTTTGCAAGGCGCTTAAATGTCGAGAAATTCTCTCTAAAGCTTGGCTCGCTAGAAATTTTAGCAAGCGCCTCTATCATCTTAGTTAGCTCCAAGATGTCCTTTTCGCCGCTTTTTATGCACGCTTTTACGATAGAAGCGTTTACGTCAAAGAATGTGTAGAGCCTATCAAGGATGAAATTTATAAGCACTTCAACGTCAAATTTCTTATACTCTTTTGCGATATCTTCTAAAATTTCTTTTACGTTAAATTTCAAATTATGCGCCAAAACGATCTTTATCACGCCATTTGCCGCGCGTCTTAGAGCGTATGGGTCCTTGGTGCCGCTTGGTATTTTGCCGATGCTAAAAAGTCCCATTAGCGTATCAAGCTTATTTGAAAGTGCCACAACCGAGCTAAAGACCTTGCTTGGACAATCCGCCTCCTCGCCGTCTGGCAGATACTGCTCTTTTATGGCTAAAACGACATTTTCATCCTCATTTTTAGCCTTTGCGTAGTAAGCACCCATGACGCCTTGAAGCTCGGTAAATTCATAAACCATCTGCGTTGTAAGGTCAGCCTTGCTTAGCATTACAGCTCGATCTAGCTTCGCCTCATACTCGCCAGCCTCTTTTTTAAGTAGCTCATCATAGTTGCT
Organism: uncultured Campylobacter sp.; assembly: GCF_937890585.1. Taxonomy (GTDB): domain Bacteria; phylum Campylobacterota; class Campylobacteria; order Campylobacterales; family Campylobacteraceae; genus Campylobacter_A. The sequence continues at coordinate 9,830 of NZ_CALACG010000354.1, read as the reverse complement.
AGCTAGTTTTTTAGCCACTTTTAGCTCTCTAAGCTCCTTTTCATAGATGCTTCCAAGCTCTTTTAGGTAGGTTATATTTTTTAGTTTTTCTGGGCCAAATTCGTGCGCCAGGTCACTTTGCCAAAAGAACATCGTGTCACTTAGTCTTGCTCTTAGCACCTTTTCGTTGCCCTTAATGATGAGCGAGTAGTCATCTGTGATAGCGTTGCTAACGACTACAAAGCCATTTGCGAGCTTGCCCTCTTTAAAGACTGGGAAGTAGCGCTGATTTTCTTTCATAGAGGTGATGATGACCTCGCTTGGCACCTCCAAAAACTCCTCTTCAAACGAGCCAAGAAGCGCTGTTGGATACTCGGTGATCGCCACGACTTCAGATAGCAAGTCTTTATCGGTCTCGATCTTTAGCCCACTTTTTTGGCTGATCTTTTCAAATTCATCAAGGATTATTTTTTCTCTATCGTCCGCTTCAAGCACGACACCACGGCTCTTTGAGCCATCAAAATACTCTTTTATATTTGAAATTTTTATCATGTCGTAGCTAACACTTCTGTGCGGATACGTAGAGTTACTACTCTCTACGCCAAATTTGTTAAATTTAATGACCTCATCGCCAAGCAAACACAAAAACGATCTTATCGGTCGGATAAACTCAAACTCGCCATTGCCCCAGCGCATAGACTTGCCAAAGCTAAGGCTCTTTAAAAACTCTTCAACCATATCGCCCATTATCTTAGCGACTGGTTCGCCCTTTACCTCTTTTTCGTAGTAAAGCACCTCTTTGCCGTCTATCTCTTTAAATTTAAGCTCGCTCTCCTCGATGCCACATTTGCTAGCAAAGCTAAGTGCAGCCTTTGTAAAAGCTCCGTCTTTTAGCGCCACTTGCTTTGGCGCACCGACAAAACTAGCCACACTATCTGGCTGAGCCTGCGGGAATTTCTCATGGAAAAAGACCAAACGGCGAGGCGTGTAGTAAAATTTAAACTCGCTTTTGATGTTATATTTTTCAAGCACAGCCTGCCATTTAGCGTTGATGTTTGGCAGCTCCCTTAAAAATGGTATCGCTGGGAGCTCCTCGACTCCGATCTCTAGTAACAACTCTTTCATATCTCACTCTTTTTATTAAAATTTTCTCTTTTTTCTCTTATCATCTCTCTTACTCTCTCCTTCTCTTGCGCCTGCAAAATGACACCTCTTATCATAAATATCACAAACAAAACAAACACTGCGATCATAAAAATATCTAAAATTTGCACCATCTACTCCACAACGATCTCTTTTTCGTTTTTATAAATTTTCACCCTCGCTCGCTCAAAGCTATACTCGCCATCTTTTAGCCTTTTTTTGCTATAAACTCTGATCTTGCCATGTGGTGTATGCAAGTACCCACCCTCTAGCCTACCTGAAATTTTAGCGATCACATCGCCGCTTCTTGCAATGCTTAGCTTTGAGCTATCAAGTAAATTTTCGCTTACATCTTTTGTGTCATGCTCATTTATGATCTCATAAGAGCTTACTTCAAGCGCCTCTTTGTAAAATTTCACTCGCCTGATCAAAATGTCAAGCTCATCGCCCACACCGACACTATTTTTAGGATCATAGACGTAAATTCCACGGCGATTTTTTGAGATGATAAAGCCATGCTTATCTTTTAAGATGACAACAGCTCGCTCCACAAGTGCTGGCACATCCTCAGGATGCTCAAAAAGTGTCTCTATGTCAGCTTTTTTGTAGTTTTGATCCTCTACTTTTTTAGCTTCTTTTTTTAAATTTTCATTTGATTTAGCAGGACTTGGTTTGGTTGAGATTTTAAATTTAAGTGCAAAGTGGTCTGAATAAAGATCGCTCTTTGCAAAGCCATGCTCATCAAGCACAAAGCTTGGCTTAAAGACCTCAAAACTGCCAGCGACATAGCTTAGATCGCCATTTGCCATAAAGCTAGGCGAGAGCAAAACGTGATCAATAGCTCGCTTTTTGCCATGGACTGCATGAGAATATCTATCTTTTGGGGCTAAAAAGCTATAAAGATCATAATATCCACGAGTTGCGATGATATCGTTTAAGATGGATTTTTGCCCATAAGGTGAGTTAAAATCGCCCAAAACTATGGCATTTTGCTCATTACCAAGAGCCGCTCTTAGCGTTCTTTCGGCCTTTTTTTGCATATTTATGCCGTTTTTATAAGCTGGGAAGTGATTAACAAAAACGCTAAATTTCTTACCCTCCACCTCAAAAACAACCTTTAAAATGTTTCTAGTTTTTACATTTGGCACTTCAAAAATTTCACTGCCACTTGGCTTTATCTTTGATATAAGAGCTAGCCCAACTGGAGAGCTTTTTGCCTTGCTAAAAGCTATAAATTTATACTCGCTGCTGATAAATGGTAAAAACATCGGTATCTCGGTGCAGCCTGCGATATAAACGTCAGCTTCAATGTTTGAAAGCACTTCATAAAATACCGGCACATACTCTTCTAATTTGCCAGCTTTGACACCTTTGTAGATGCACTCCATGATGACATCTTGCGTCTCTTTGCTAAAATCTACGCTCTTTAGCCCGCGCTCTTTTAAAATTTGATCATAAACGCCTGCTTTTTTTGTGCCACTTGTTGCGATGACAGCGATATTTTTAGCGTGCGGATATTTCTTTTGCAAGGCATCTATGGTAACTTTTGCAATGTGCAAAATTTTCACTCCAGCCTCTTTTTCGATACTTGGAGCAAAGTAGTGAGCCGTGTTGCAAGCCATTAGCATCGCTTCGCATCCTGCATTTTTTAAAAGTTTAGCACTTTGAATCAGCTTTGGAAGTGGACTTTCTCCCTCGCCCATGATAAATTTTGTCCTATCTTCTATCTGTGCGTATGAGTCGATAACGATGTGTAGGTGCTCTTGATCGCAAGTTGCTGGGGTTATATCGATGATCTTTTTGTATAAATCAGCCGTGGCAAGTGGTCCCATGCCGCCTATGATGCCTAATGTCTTCATAACTCCTCCAAATTAAAATTTTCAATAATTATAATATTAGTTTCTATATTTAAAAATAAAATTTCTAAATTTTCATTTGGCATTGTAAAAATAGGGAGTAAGCGCTTTAAGTTTTGAAGTAAATTTAAGATAAAAAGGGGCGATTGCCCCTTAAAAAACTCTATTATGAGTGGAAGTGAAATTCGTCTGGATGATCTAGTGCGTATCTAAATTTCTCCATATCAACCTTTTTGTCCCAGATAGATACGATCATGCAGCCAACGGCATTGCCGCAAAGGTTACCAACAGCACGCATCTCTGACATAAATTTATCAACGCCAAGTAGCACAGCTACGGTTACGACTGGTATGCCAGTGCTTGGAAGTGCGCTTAGTGTGCCAGCAAGGACGACAAAGCCTGAGCCTGTAACGCCAACAGCGCCTTTACTTGTGATCATTAGCACGATTAGTATGCTTATTAGATGTTCAAAAGTTAGTGGGATATTAAATGCTTGAGCCAAGAAGATAACGCTTAAACTTAGATAGATGTTGGTGCAGTCAAGGTTAAATGAGTAGCCAGTTGGGATGATGAGGCCAACTGCACCTCTATTTATACCAGCTGCTTCTAGCTTTTGCATAAGTGGTGCAAGAGCTGTTTCGCTCGAGCTTGTCGCAAAAACGACCAAGACCTCTTTTGAGATAAAGCGCATAAATTTAAAGACATTGACCTTTGCAAAGTAGCAGATGATACCAAGCACGACAAAGATAAAAAAGCAGCTTGCGAGCAACATAACTATGAGAAGCTCCATCATACCAAGAAGTGTTCCGATACCAAATTTACCGATCAAGTAAGCCATCGCCGAAAAGGCAGCCACTGGGCTAAATAACATAAGCCAAGTAAGAAGCTTTAAGACGTAGTGCTGGATAAATTCAAGCGGTTTTAGACAAGCTTGCTTTTTATCATGAGCAAGTAGCGAAAGCACGATGGCAACCACTATCGCCATGAAAAGAACTTGAAGTGTGTTTGATTTTATAAATGGATCAAGTATATGCACGTAAGGGAAGATGTCATCTACTGGCACAGCGCCTCTTAAAAGATGAAGCGTGTGTGCTAAAAAGCCACTATTTGCATCCATATTTCCAGCTTGCGATGTAAATTTAGCAACACTTGAGGCATCAAGCTGGGTGTAGTCAAGGTTCATGCCATGTCCTGGACGAAGCGTCTCGCCAAAGATGATACCAACAGCAAGAGCAAGCGTGCTAACTATCTCAAAGTAGATAAATGCCTTAAGCCCGATGGTGCCAAGATCTTTTAGGCTCTCAAGTCCGACGATGCCTGAAACGATCGTTAAAAAGATGATAGGGCCGATTAAAATTTTAAGGGCTTTTATAAAATAATCAATGCCTGGCTTGCTCGCTATGCCAAGCTCAGGTGCGACCATACCGACGATAACACCGCCAACTATACCTATCACAACCCAAATGGCGAGATTGGTAAATAGTCTCACAAAGAGACTTTTTTGCGTTTTTGCACTCTCCATAAATTCCCCTTTTATAGGCTCTGCTTGATCTCTGCTGAGAGGATCTTGTCGCCTTGCCTGATAGCATCAAGTACCTTTAAGCTCTCATCGTCAGCGCACTTTCCAAAGACTGTATGCACGCCGTCAAGATGAGGTTGCTTGCTGTGGCAGATGAAAAACTGCGATCCGCCAGTGTCGCGACCTGCGTGAGCCATGCTAAGGCTTCCACGCTCATGCTTTACCTTTTGGTTGTCGCATTCGCATTTTATCCTCCAGCCAGGACCGCCTGTGCCTGTGCCATTTGGGCAGCCACCTTGGATGACGAAATTTGGTATAACTCTGTGAAAATTTAGGCCATTATAAAAGCCTGTTTTTATCAAATGGACAAAATTTGCAACAGCTTGCGGCGCTTCCTCGGCAAAAAGCTCAACTCTTATCTCGCCTTTGTCTGTCTCTAAAACTGCAAATTTATCTTTTTTTAGTTCGTCTAAATTTATATCATAAACTTTTAACTCATCAAAACGCATGTTGCTCCTTTTTACTCGATATTTGTATAAACTGCTTGAACGTCGTCATCGTCTTCTAGCTTATCAAGAAGCTTCTCGACCTCAAGCATCTGCTCTTCGTCTAAATTTACAGCTTGGTTTGGTAGGTATTGAAGTGAAGCTTTTTTAACTACTAAATTTAGCTTTTCTATCCCTTCATGTAGTGTGCCAAAATTTGCATAGTCGCCATAAACATATAACGTATCATCGTCAGCCTCGATATCGCTTAGACCATAGTCTATCAGCTCAAGCTCGATCTCTTCGACATCTGCGCTTGGTTTTTCAAGCTCAAAAACACTCTTTCTTGTAAACATAAAGCTAAGGCTGCCACTTGGCAAAATTTCTCCGCCATTTTTGCTAAATATCGCCTTGACATTTGCGACCGTTCTTGTTGGGTTGTCAGTCGCGCACTCAACGATGATTTGCACGCCGTGAGCTGCTTTGCCGTCATAAAAGATCGTTTTAATATCGGCGCTATCTTTGCCATTTGCTCTTTTTATAGCAGCGTCGATGTTGTCTTTTGGCATATTTTCAGCCTTTGCAGCTGCGATCGCCGCGCGAAGTTTAGGGTTCATATCTGGGTCACATCCGCCATCTTTTGCAGCTACTGTTATAGCCTTTGAAAGTTTTGGAAATACCTTACTCATCTTATCCCATCTAGCCTCTTTTGCGGCTCTTCGGTACTCAAATGCTCGTCCCATAAATATCCTTGAATAAATTTTTTATGGATTATAACTAAAAACATTTTATACTTTTTTAAAACATTTTTAGTTTGCCGCCAAAGGCTTTTTAATTTACAAATCACAACCTAACATTTGGTAAAAATTTAAGCTAAAGGCATATAATCATAGCCATGATAGAAAATGCTCAAAAACAAGATGCAAAAAGCTGCATCAGGCTACTAAATTTGGCAATGGAAGATATCGCTTACAAGCTAAGCGGCTACGACGATCCCCTAAAAAGCGACGAAATTTTACACTCATTTTTTAAAAGCGAAACAAACAGACTAAGCTACAAAAACATATATATATGTAAGCGTGACGGCGAGATCATCGCTGCGATGTGTGTATATTTTGGTGGCGATGTGAAGCAGCTTGATAGAGAAATTTCGCAGCATCTAAAGGCGCTTGGCAAAGACGCCGAGGTGGAAAAAGAGTGCTTTGATGATGAGTTTTATATAGATAGCATCGCTGTGGATGAGAAATTTAGAGGCCAAGGGCTTGCAAAAGAGCTTATCTTGCACTCATTTGCCAAAGCAAAAGAGCTAGGACATAAAAAGGTCTCGCTGATAGTTGATGTAAATAAGCCAAAAGTTCGTAAATTTTACGAGAGCCTTGGCTTTAAATTTAACACCAAAAAGATCATAAATTTACACGAATACGACCACATGATAAAGGAGATAATATGAAAACATTTGAGGTAAATAACGTGCATTGCCAAAACTGCGCAAATACTATAAAAAACGCACTTGAAGATGACTTTGGTGAGATAAAAGTCGATCTTAGCAAAGAGCCAAGACAAGTAAGCCTTGATATAAAAGATGGCGATGTAGAGAAATTTAAATCAGAAATGGCTGATCTTGGATTTGACGTTATAAAGGAGCTTTGATATGCCTTTAAAAGTCAAGCTAAATATAGCGGGAATGAGCTGTGTAAATTGCTCAAACGCTATCGAGAAAGTTTCCAAAAAGATAGATGGGGTGCTTGAAGCAAATGTAAATTTTGCAAATGCAAGCGGTGAGTTTGTCCTAAAAGACGCCAGCGTGCGTGAAGTTTTAGAGCAAAAGATAAAGAAGCTTGGCTACTTTGTGGCGACAAATATTGATGAATTTGAAGCCAAAAGAGACGAGCATATAACTGCGATCAGAAATAAATTTATATTTGCATTTATAGCAAGCATCGTGATAATGGCGCTTGAGATGTTCGCGCCTCAGAGCTTGCTAGTAAATTTACTCATGCTAGTTTTAGCATTTTTGGTGCTAGCTTTTAGTGGCAAAGACTTCTTTGCTCACGCCATAGAGGCTGTTAAAAACAAAAACTACGATATGAACGTGCTTGTAGCTCTTGGAAGCGGTAGTGCATTTTTATACTCGCTTTTTGTTGTGATCTTTTCAAATTTCATCCCAGATGATCTAAAAAACGTCTATATCTCGGGCGCAGCGATGATAATAGCCTTTGTTTTGCTTGGTAAGTATCTTGAAGAGCGCTCAAAGGCAAAGGCAGGCGACTACCTAAAGACGCTACTTAAAATTTCACCAAAGACCGCCTTTTTGGTCATGCCAGATGGACAGAGCAAAGAGGTAAATGTAAATGAGCTAAAAGTAGGCGACATCGTCATCGTAAAAAATGGCTACAACATCCCAAGTGATGGCGTGATAGTTCAAGGTGGCGCTGAGATAGATGCTTCTATGCTTACAGGAGAGAGCTTGCCAGTTTATAAAGAGGTGGGAGATAGCGTATTTGCCGGCACTCTAAACACAAATGGCTATATAAGTGTCAAGGTAACAAAGAGTTCTTTTGAAAGCTTGCTATCTCAAATTTTAAGCCTACTAAGCGACGCTAGCTCTAAAAAGATGCCTATCGGACGGCTGGCTGACAAGATAGCAAACATCTTTGTACCAAGTGTGGTGGCGATCTCAGTTCTTACATTTTTAATATGGATAATTTTTAGTGGAAATTTCGCCTATGCGATCTCTAGCGCGATCTGCGTGCTTATCATATCATGCCCATGCGCACTAGGACTTGCCACGCCAATAGCAATCGTAAGCTCGCTCGCGCGTGGTGCAAAAGCTGGGATTTTGGTGAAAAATCCAGAGGTTTTGGAGCTTATAAAAGATGCTAAATTTGTAGCATTTGACAAAACTGGCACGCTAAGTAAGGGGCTAATCAGTGTCAAGAGCTCAAATTTGAGCGAAAAAGAGCTAGAGCTAGTGGCATCTGCTGAAAATTTAAGCGAGCATCCGATCTCAAAAGCGATTGTAAGATACGCAAAACAAAATTACATAAATTTACAAAAGCTAAATGGCAAATTCCAAAACGTAGTTGGCCAAGGCATCGTCTATGAAGACGAGAGTAACAAGATAATAATAGGTAACGAAAAACTGCTCGCAGCAAACAATATCTTGCTAAATGAAGCTGATAGTGAGGCGATAAAAGAGGCTACAAGTGACGGAAGTGGCATCATACTTTGTGCGCTAAATCAAAAATTTAGCGGCTTTTTAACGCTAAGCGATGAGCTAAAAAACGAAGCAAATAGCGTTATAAACGAGCTTTCAAGGCTAAATTTACAAAGCGTGATCCTCTCAGGTGATGATAAAAAAGTAGTGGCAAATATCGCTAGCAAGCTAAATGTGAGCGAGTATTATGCAAATATGTTGCCTGAGGACAAATTTAACAAGGTAAAAGAGCTCATGAGCCGAGGTGGCGTGATCTTTGTAGGGGACGGCATAAACGACTCGCCATCGCTTAAAGAAGCAAGCGTTGGCATCGCTATGAACTCAGGCTCAGACATCGCTAAAGGCGCTGGTGATATCGTGCTTGTAAAAAACGATCTGCGTGGCGTGAGTGGGCTTGTAAAGCTTGCAAATGCGACTATTGCTAACATAAAAGAGAATTTGTTTTGGGCATTTATGTATAACGCCATTTGCATACCAGTGGCTGCTGGCGTGCTATATCCGGTATTTGGACTGCTTTTAAGCCCAGTTTATGGCTCGATGGCAATGTGCTTAAGCTCGGTCACTGTCGTGCTAAATGCGCTTAGACTTAGATATTTGAAGCTTAAGGATTAAAATTGAGACTTGGAGAGCTTTACAGCGTCGTAGCAGCTGCACTTGCTACAAATTTTAATGGCATCTTGGGTGTCTCATCTTTTATGCGTATCAAAAAGACAAGTGCATGGATAACGCAGACAAAGAGTGATGCGAACGTAAAAGGAAATGAGCTTTACGCTAAATTTATCAAAGATGAGAGCAGTGCAGCTCTGTGTGATGATTTTGTCATTTTAAAGGCAAAATTTGAAGCAAGCTACTATTTTTCAAGTGCAAAAGATGATTTGGCACAATTTTACAAGGCTATAAATTTTGAGCCAAAAATGGGCGAGGTTGATAGCATCTCAAATCAGCTCATTTTGATAGCAAATATCTTAAAAAAAGATGCGACAAAAGAGTCTATGCAACTTCTTGCTGCTTTTAGCCTCTCTTTTTTCTTGCCATATGCCGAGCAACTTGCAAAAGAGCTTGAACAAAATGCTAACAGTAACTTCTATAAGTCAATGGGATACTTTTTAGAGGATTTTTGTTTGGTTTTAAAAACTATTATCGGTAAGGCTTAGTCTTAAGCCTATACCATTTCTGTCATTTGAGTTTTAATACTTAAAATGTTATTCTGAATGCTTGATTGTTCTAAATTTAGATGATGAAGCATCTGCATAGAATCACGATCTTTCAGGTGCTGGATGCTTGAAATTTGATCAGCTATATCGCTTCTTTGATCTTGTAATTTTTCTAAATTTTTTTGTAACTCTGTGACATCTTCTTTTCTAATAATTGTAGGTTTTTGTCTAACTTCTTCTCTTTGTTCGACATGCACATCATTACTTCTAACGATATCTTTTGTACCATAGCCAGAAGATACTAATATGCTGGTTTTAGCGCTACTTGATGATATAGATGTGTAGCCATTATGATAGAAAACATTTGAGTTCATATTTGCATCTATTTGCATATCGTCCTTCCTTTTTAGTTTATTTCTTTATTTATAACTATATCGGCCTGTCTCTTATACACATCTGACGCTGCCGACGAATAGA
>NZ_CALACG010000353.1 GCF_937890585.1 uncultured Campylobacter sp. | reverse complement strand
AAGTAGCTGATATAAAAGAGATCAGCTTTTAAATTTGCGCCAGCTTCGGGCTTTGCCTAGGCTGGCTTTTAAATTTACTCCCTAAAAATATCAAATTCTGGCTCGTAAGCCTTAGTTTTTATCCCAAAATATCCAAGAACTGAGCTAAAGACAAAATCATGCGAAAGGCTCTCATCTCTCTTGCTTCTTAGTCTTTTTAAAAGCTCACTATCGCTTGAAAAGATGATGGCTGGGATGTGTTTTTGCTCATCTGGAGCGATGGAGTAAGGCAGTCCGTGTAAATATATGCCATTTTCGCCCAGGCTCTCTCCGTGATCTGAGAAAAAGAACATGGCAACCTCAAATTTATCTTTTCTTGCTTCAAGAGCGTTTATCAGCTCGCTTTGCAGATAGTCCTCATATAAAATGGTGTTGTCGTAGGTGTTTGCTATCTCGTCTGGCGTGCATTTGTTTAGCTCGGCAGTGTCGCATGTTGGGGTAAATTCTTTAAATTTGCTTGGGTAGCCTTTGTAGTAGATAGGGCCATGTGAGCCTTGCAAGTGTAGCACGATAAATGTAGTGGAATTTGCATCTTTTATGACCTTTTTTGCCTCATCAAATATCACTTCATCAAAGCCAGCTGCTCTGTGCTCTGAGGTGTGGTTTTGATCAAGATTGTCGCAAACGCCCTTGCAGCCGCCACTATTGTTGCCAAAAAAGTATGTTTTTATGCCAAGTTTATTGATAATATCAACTAAATTTTCACGAGCTTTAGCCTCGCGGTTGCTAAAATTTTCTTTTTATCGTTAGTAAGCGTTGCGTCATCTGCCACGTAGGTAAAAGGGAGCGGTTTTTGCGCCAAAGACTTTGCTAATCTTATGCTAGAGTAGATAGGATAGTATGGGAGTAAAACGCTTGGGATGTTATGCTCTCTAAAAAATGGTATAAAAATTTTAGACATGAGTGCAAAGATTACAGCTGCACTTGCTAAAGTGCTAAGGGCTATTTTTACCCTTGATCTAAGCGCACTTTTAAAATCTCCATAGCTAATCTTTGCAAGCGCTACATATATGCAAGGCAGGAT
>NZ_CALACG010000352.1 GCF_937890585.1 uncultured Campylobacter sp. | reverse complement strand
ACGAGATCTAGTACGGTCTCGTGGGCTCGGAGATGTGTATAAGAGACAGCACCAAGCCTGATCAAAAAAAGATTTTTTAAAACTGAGTTTTTTAAAAAATGGAGATCGCTTGGATCTCCAAAAAATTCTTTTATGAGGAGTAATTATTCTTTGTTCTTTTGAATAAAGAACTTCAGTGAAGAAATATTTGAGTAGGTTGTTTTTAGTTTTGGTAGCGCATAGGCTTTAAAAGTTAGATCAAAGTATAAATTAATCTCTGCTTCATTGCCTAGATTATTAAAAGATTGATACTTATTTTTTTCCAACATCAATGCTAGAAGCTGTTCGTGTTTTTTGAAATGATAATAAATATTTTTATTTTTATGATTTTTGAAACTAACAAAGCTTGTTTTGTGCATCAATAGCCATATTTAATATCACTTGGCTTCTCTTTGATATGAAATTTTCTGCCTCTCGCAAGATGTCTTCATCTAGGTTATAAAATTCATGCCGTTGGAACTTAAAATTAGACAATTTTTCAAGCCGCCCTATATGTCTTGGCATAGCAAACATCTTAGCCTGATCATCAAAATTTAACTCAAACCAGCTTATTTTATCCTCCATTAAGCTATCTATGTTTTTCAATTTTTCTTGAGCTATAAAATTTAAAAAGGATAGGCCATTATCAAAGATCGGTGCTGCCTTAACCAGCTTTTGGCTTTCATTATCTATTAACATGCCAAAATTACCTAAATGTCTATCTGTATTTAGTATCAAGGCATCAAAGAGCATTATGTCCTCAAATGCTTCTTTGCCATAAATTTCTTCTATTTTTTCCATCAAATTTAGTTTGTCTGACTTTATATCGCTCTTATCTAAGCAGTAGTAAATTGGCAAATAGCCATACTTTTCACTGGTAAAAAGCTCGCAAGAACTCACAATTTCTTTTTTGAAAGCAACTAGATCATAATCTATTGCATTTAAATTTAGTGCTTTTGCGATTTGAGCCATATAGTATTCACAATATGCTTCATATCCGCCTTCTGTGCTTTTTGTATTGCTGCCTTTATATAGTTCAATCTTGCCACTAATTTCATTTTTATGCCAACATTTCTTAAGCATGCCATTTGTCGTTAATTCTGGAGATATAGATAGCTCTTTTAGTCTTGTTGATATGCCAGTAAAAGCAACTAATGCAAGTGTTTCATTAAAAGAATTGCTATATAAATTATAATCAGACCATTTGTAATTTCGCTCACCTGATATCACCCAATAGCAATCATTAAGAGAAAGCCCAAAAGATATATTGATATAGGACATAAAACTATCTTCTCTTGATATGCCGCTGCTAGCTAGAATTTCATTAACGAATTCTCTATTCTTTGGGATTTTTCTATTTTTGATCCAGTTCCCTAGCGATTCTTTTATATTTTTTGGACTATTTTTTATTTCAAACGGAACTATATCCTGACGTAAAACTTTAACGTCAAGTAGATAGGCCATTTCCTTTTCAAAACCCCTAAACATCTCTTTTTCAAAACAGACATTAAATTCCAAAACATCGACGTCTTTGTTT
>NZ_CALACG010000351.1 GCF_937890585.1 uncultured Campylobacter sp. | reverse complement strand
GCTGCAGCTTACAAGCACGTGCCACTTTGCGAGCTAAATCCTCGCTCAGCAGTTGAAAACAACATCCTTGGCACAAAAAATGCAGTTGATCTTTCTAAAAAATATGGTGCTAAGAAATTTGTCATGATCTCATCAGACAAGGCAGTGCGCCCAACAAACATAATGGGTACAACCAAGCGTGTTTGTGAGCTTTATGCGCTAAATTCAAACGAAGTAGGTGTGTGCGAGATAGTTTGCGTGCGCTTTGGCAACGTCCTTGGCTCAAGTGGCTCAGTCATACCTAAATTTAAAGCGCAGATCGCTGCAAACAAGCCACTAAGCGTCACTCACCCAGAGATCACAAGATACTTTATGCTTACGTCTGAAGCGTGCCAGCTAGTCCTTCAAGCAGCCTCTATAGCAAAAGGTGGAGAGCTTTTCGTGCTTGATATGGGTGAGCCTGTTAAGATCGTCGATCTTGCTAAAAAGATGCTTCTGCTTTCAAACAAAGAGCATCTGGGTATCGAATTTGTGGGGCTTAGACCTGGCGAGAAGCTTTATGAAGAGCTACTTATCAACAAAGATGACGTTCAAACTAAGTATGAGTCGATCTTCGTGACACACTCACAGCCTTATGATCTGACCCTTTTAAATTCACAGATAAATGGGCTTTTGCAGCTTGAAGATGACGAGGTGGCACCTGCTCTTAAGGTGATCGTGCCAGAGTTTAATCATGCATTAAATTTAAAAGGCTAGTTTTGGTTATAAAAGATATTAAGAGATTTAGCGACACTAGATATAAGGCAAGGGCGTATATATGCTATTTATTTAGTAGAAATTTGCCAAATAGACTGCCTGGGGTTTGTTTGGAGAATATAAAAGCTGGCTTTGATAAGATCAGCCACGAGATAGAAAATTTTGACGCACTATACATTTTGGATGAAAATGGCATACAGATCGAAGACTCGATCAGTCTAAATGAAAAATACAAAATCCCAAAAGGCGAAAACCGCGCAAATAAGGCATACTACTACACCGCAGTGCGCGAGAAAAGGTGCGTTTTAAGCGACCCATATCCATCAAGCCTAAATGGAAATTTGTGCGTCACAGCAAGCGTGCCTATCTATAATGAAAAAAATGAGCTTAAATTTATCGCTTGCATCGACATAAGCCTAGAAAATATCCTAAAGATGGTCGATAGTGGCTTTGTTGAGGAGCATTTTGGTAGATTTTTAAAGACTGTTTATACGTTATTTTGTGCCTCGCTTTTTATGATCTGCGCCTTTTTGTTTTGGCACGGCGTAAAGAGCTTTATCTCAAAGAGTATCGAGCATATAAACGTAGAAGAAATTTTTGAATCAACCATCATTTTAACGCTAGCCCTTGCTATTTTTGACCTTGTAAAGACGATATTTGAAGAGGAAGTTTTGGGTAAAAATCACGACGAAAACAGCGTGATATATAAGACGATGGTTAGATTTATCGGCTCTATCATCATAGCACTTGCCATTGAAGCGCTTATGCTGGTCTTTAAATTTGCTATCACTGCACCTGAAAATATCATAAACGCTATCTATCTAATAGGCGGTGTGGCTATGCTAATGGCAGCACTTAGCTTTTATCTCTTTAGCGTAAAAAGGCAAGAAAATAGATGATAGCGGTGATCGACTACGGCGCTGGAAACATTAAAAGCGTGATAAATGCTTTTAAATTTCTTGATAAAAAATGCGTTTTAGTAAGTGAGCCTGAGAGTTTAAAAGAGTACTCTCACATCGTTTTGCCAGGCGTTGGGGCATTTGGTGAGGCTATAAAAAAGCTTAAATTTAAAGGCATGGACGAGGCAATAAAAGATGCTGTGAAAAATGGCAAGGCCTTTATAGGAATTTGCCTTGGCATGCAGCTTTTGTTTGAAAAAAGCTATGAATTTGGCGAGCATGATGGGCTTGGGCTGATAGCTGGCGAGGTGATCAAATTTGACGAAGCTAAATTTGACAAGCCGCTAAAGATCCCACACGTTGGCTGGAATGCGCTTTTATTTAAACAAAATGGCCCTTTAAATTTAGGGCTAAAAGAGCTTGAGTATTTATATTTTGTGCATAGCTATCACGTGGTTTGTGATGATAAATTTGCACTTGCAAAGACGGGCTATGGCTATGAGTTTACAAGCGCAGTGCAGCATGAAAATGTTTTTGGCTTTCAGCCTCATCCAGAGAAAAGCCACGATGTTGGGCTTAAAATTTTAGAAAATTTTGCGAGGTTGTGATGGAAATTTTCCCAGCGATAGATCTAAAAGAGGGGCAGGCAGTTAGGCTTAGCAAAGGGCTCATGCAAAGCGCTAAAATTTACAGCAACGAGCCAAGTGAGCTAGCTAAGAGGTTTGAAGGCTACGGCGCAAAATGGCTGCATGTGGTTGATCTTGACGGAGCATTTGCAGGAGAAACTATAAATTTTAACACGATCGAAAAGATAGTAAAAGCAACAAATTTAAAGGTGCAAGTTGGTGGCGGCATAAGGGATGAAGAGCGTATAAAACGCTATTTGGACCTTGGAGTTAGCAGAGTGATCCTTGGCTCAGTTGCCCTTCGTGATCCAGAATTTACAGCAAAAATGGCTGGAATTTATAGGGTCGTAGTTGGTATAGACGCGAAAGATGGCTATGTGGCGGTGCAAGGCTGGGGTGAGGTTTCAAATATAAAAGCGGTCGATCTTGCAAAAAAATTTGCAGATGTGGGTGTAGAAGCTGTGATTTGCACCGATATTAACAAAGATGGAATGCTTGGCGGAGTTAATGTTGATTTTAGCTTGCAAATAGCTAGAAACAGCAAGCTTGAGACCATAGCAAGTGGCGGTGTGAGCGATATAAACGACATTTTAGCGCTAAAAGAGACAAATGAGATCTCTGGCGTGATCGTTGGTAAAGCTTACTATGAAGGACGACTTGATTTGAAAGATGCTTTTAAACAAGTTGGCTAGCGTTAAAGCTTTTATAAATTTTAATTAGCTAGAATAGGGCAATTTTTACTAAAAGGATATTATGTGAAGATTTTGGTTGTAGACGACAGCTCAACAATGAGAAGGATCATTAAAAATACTTTACAAAGGCTAGGACATCAAGAAATTCTTGAGGCTGAGCACGGCGTTGAAGCATGGAATATCATGGGACAAAATGAAGGCATTGAGGTTCTTATCACTGACTGGAACATGCCTGAGATGAATGGTCTTGAACTTGTTAAAAAAGTAAGAGCAGAGCAAAAGTATGTTGATATGCCTATCATAATGGTAACAACAGAGGGCGGAAAAGCCGAGGTTATAACAGCTTTAAAAGCAGGTGTTAATAACTACATCGTTAAACCTTTTACGCCACAAGTTTTAAAAGAGAAGCTTGAAGACGTTCTTGGTTAATGAAAGATAAATTTTACGAATTAAGCATCAAAACATCAAATTTTTATGATGAAATTTTAGAGTTAGTTTTTTCTTTTGGAGTCACCTGTGTTGAAGAGCTGGATAAGCAGATCATTATCAGGGAAGAGTATGATCTAAATGACATAGCTTGGGGCATAGAAGAGTACGCAAAAGGGCTATCTAGCGCACATAAAATTCCAAATGATCTAAAAATTTCTATTGATCTTAAAGAAAATAAAGACTGGCTAGGCGAATATAAAAAGGCAGTTAAGCCTATTTTGGTTGATAAAATTTATATTAGACCTAGCTGGGAAGCGCCACTTAAAGACGTAACAAATATCATAATCGACCCAGCTCTAGCCTTTGGCTCAGGGCACCACGAAAGCACAAATTCTTGCTTGCTTCTTTTGCAAAAATATGCAAAAAGTGGCGATACCGCTTTAGATGTGGGTTGCGGAAGTGGGATATTAAGCATCGCTTTAGCAAAGCTTGGCTGCAAGGTCGATGCTTGCGATACGGACGAGCAAGCTACGCAAAGCTCGCTAAGTAACGCCCAGCTAAATGAGGTTAAATTTAATAAAATTTGGACAGGTTCTATATCAAATTTAGAGCAAAAATATGATATCGTCGTAGCAAATATCATCGCCGATGTCATTTTTATGCTCTCAAATGACTTGAAAAAATCGCTTAAAAAAGGCGGCTATTTAGTATTATCAGGAATTTTGAACAAATACGAAGATAGGATTAAAGATACGTTTAAGGATTTGGAGCTAGTTGAGATAAAACAAGCGAACGATTGGAGTAGCTTTGTTTACAAGGAAATAGATGAACAATCAAAATAATAACCAAAACAACGGCGATAATAACGGATTTTTCAACAAAAATCCTATCTTTATCTTTGCTATCTTTGCGATAGTGATAGTGCTTGCTTTTAGAAGCTTTGGTGGAGATGGGCTGGGCGGCTCATTTGGGGTTGGTAACAATGCTCAAAACAAGATGGTGGCCTACTCTGAATTTAAAGATATGCTAAAGAATAAGCAACTAAACGAGGTCGCGATATCTGAAACAACGATAAAAGGTGTGGGTGGCGACAAGACCATCTATCTTTCAAAACGCTTAAACGATCCAACGCTTATAAATTTGCTTGAGCAAAATGGCATAACATATAGCGTTTACAGCGAAAATAACTGGTTTGGAGATCTCTTGTTTTCATGGATCATACCAGTATTTATATTTTTTGCTATTTGGATGTTTATCGCTAGTCGTATGCAAAAGAATATCGGCGGCGGCATACTTGGCATAGGAAGTGCGAAAAAGCTTATAAATTCTGAAAAACCAAAAGTTAAATTTGACGATGTTGCCGGCGTTGAAGAGGCTAAAGAAGAGGTTCAAGAGATAGTTGACTATCTAAAAAGCCCAGATAAATATCTAAGACTTGGCGCAAAAATCCCAAAAGGAATTTTACTAGTTGGCCCTCCAGGCACTGGTAAAACCTTAATAGCAAAAGCAACTGCTGGTGAAGCAAACGTTCCTTTCTTCTTTATATCAGCATCAAACTTTGTTGAAATGTTTGTTGGACTTGGAGCAAAAAGAGTTCGTGATATGTTTGAAGAAGCTAGACAAAATGCACCTGCAATTATTTTTATTGATGAATTAGATGCAGTTGGTCGTTCACGTGGTGCAGGTATTGGTGGTGGAAATGATGAAAGAGAACAAACATTAAACCAATTACTTGTTGAAATGGATGGTATCAAAGAAAATAGTGGAATCTTAATAATGGCTGCAACAAATAGAACTGACGTTCTTGACCCAGCTTTATTAAGACCCGGTAGATTTGATAGAATTATTACTGTTTCATTGCCTGATATAAAAGAAAGAGAAGAAATTCTTAAATTGCATGCAAAAGGTAAAAGAATAGATCCTAATGTTAAATTTAATTTAATAGCAAGAAGAACACCAGGTTTTTCTGGAGCGCAACTTGAAAACGTAATTAATGAAGCTACATTACTATCAGTAAGAGAAAATACTAAATTAATTACATTAGCACAAATTGATGAAGCTATTGATAGAGTTATGGCTGGACCTGCTAAAAAATCTAGAGCTATTTCTGAAAAAGAAAATATTGCAGTTGCTTATCAC
>NZ_CALACG010000350.1 GCF_937890585.1 uncultured Campylobacter sp. | reverse complement strand
ATTTAAATGGCTTTTACAACGTCCTAAGACCAGCGCTAATGCCCATGATAAGGGCTAGAAAGCCAGCTGGGATAGTGACGCTAAGCTCTGTTTCAGGGGTTATTGGTAACAGAGGTCAGGTGAATTACTCAGCTAGCAAAGCTGGCATCATAGGAGCTAGCAAAGCCCTTGCAGTCGAGCTTGCCAGCAGAGGCATAACAGTAAACTGCGTGGCACCTGGGCTTATAAAGACAGATATGAGCGAAGAAATTTTAAATAGCGATTTTTTAGATGAGGTGCTAAAGGCCATACCTGCAAAAAGAGCTGGCGAGGCAGATGAGGTGGCAGGACTTGTTAAATTTCTACTAAGTGGCGAGGCTAGCTACATCACAAGGCAGGTCATCGGCGTAAATGGAGGACTTTGCTAATGCGTGTATTTGTCACAGGTATCGGTGCAGTCAGTGCTTTTGGCAACAGCTGGGATGAGATGAGGGCTAAATTTCTTGCAGGCAAAAATGCCGTGAGATATATGAGCGAGTGGGAGGGCTATAAAGAGCTAAACACGCGCCTGGCAGCACCCATCATAGACTACAAACACCCGCAGGAGTGGGACAGAAAACAGCTAAGAAGCCTTGGCAAGGTCTCATGTTACAGCGTACATGCGGCTGGACTTGCATTAAAAGACGCTGGTTTGCTAAATGGCGAAGAGTTGCAGGCTGCAAATTTAGACCCAAGCGTGCAGGATGGCAGGATGGGTGTAGCTAGTGGCTCAAGCACTGGCAGCACAGACTCTATCCTTGACATGGCAAAGCTAGTTTTGGACATGGATAGTGGCTTTAACGCAAATACCTACATAAAAATGATGCCTCACACCACGGCGGCAAATATCGCGCTATTTTACTCACTAAAAGGGCGCATCATCCCTACATCTTCGGCATGTACGAGCGGCTCACACGCCATTGGCTACGCGTATGAGAGCATAAAAAGTGGTAGCATAGATATGATGCTAGCTGGTGGGGCTGAGGAACTTTGTGTGAGCGAGGCCTACGTCTTTGACAAGCTTTACGCTACAAGTGTGAAAAACAGCACGCCAAATTTGACCCCAACTCCGTTTGAAAAAGATAGAGATGGCTTGGTGCTTGGCGAAGGTGCTGGGATACTTTTGCTTGAAAGCGAAGAGAGCGCTTTAAAAAGGGGAGCTAAAATTTACGCTGAGGTCGTTGGCTTTGGCTCTACGTGTGATGGCACGCACATCACTAGACCACAAAGTGCTACTATGAAAGCGGCGATGAGCTTAGCGCTCCGCGCGGCAAAGCTGGAGCCAAAAAGCATAGGCTACGTAAATGCCCATGCGACTGCGACAAAACATGGCGATATAGCTGAAAGTATCGCTACAAACGAGCTTTTTGGAGAGGGTATCGCCATTAGCTCGCTTAAGAGCTATCTAGGTCACACGCTTGGCGCTTGTGGTGGGCTGGAAGCGATAGCAACTATCATGATGATGAGAGAAGAGCTATTTTTCCCAACTATAAATTTAAACGTAACTGATCCTGAGTGTGCAAAGCTAAACTACTTAAAGGAGCCAACGCCGATAAAGACGGACTTTGTGATGAGTAACAACTTTGCATTTGGCGGTGTAAATACATCTTTGATATTTAAAAGAGTAGATAACAAATTTTAAAAAGGATATAAAATGAAAAAACTAATCGTTGTTTCAGGTGCAGCCGCATTGCTAGCAGGCAGCCTATTTGCCGCTGACGGCGCGACTCTTTACAAAAAATGCGCAGCCTGTCACGGCGAAAAAGCGGACGTAAAATACGCAAACAAAGTGCCTGCGCTAACTAGCATCAGCAAAGAGGACCGCATAAAAGCGCTACAAAGCTACAAAGATGGCTCAAACAATAACTTTGGCATGGGCAAGGT
>NZ_CALACG010000349.1 GCF_937890585.1 uncultured Campylobacter sp. | reverse complement strand
ATTTAAAGAAGTAATAATTGACATAAAAAACAAAGCAGAAAATGGACAAGATTTAACTTGTTACCTGTCGAGAGGTATAATAAAAAATTTAAAAGAGCCAGATAGATTATTAAATGATTGGGGTGTTGTTCATCTACATTTGTCTAATGATATAGAAAATGATGGTTTTTGTAAAAGAACAAATGAGCTGCTTTTTGTATATAGAAATTTCACAAATCCAACTGATCTATATTTTTTAGACATATTTGAACATGGACGTTGGAGCGAAAAGATAATTTTAGAGACTATTTACAAAAACTGGCCATTGTTACTAGAGCCTTTTAAGGTAGATTGTATAGATATATCATATAGTCCAACCGATGATGATGTTAAATCGCTAAGAAGTGCAAATATTAATACTGCTATAAAACTTGATGATGGAAGTGTTTATATGGTAGCTGGTGGAGGTATGACTATGGCTGGCACAAATATACATTCTATCTTAAAACAAAATGAGTGTTTGAGATTCTTCACAAATATAGAAAAAGAGATAGTTAATAATTTTAAAGTTCCTGCTGAAGCTTTATCATTGGTTCTTGAAGATAAAAAATTAGTCATTAAAATAAGAGATCAAAAGATAGAGCATATTAAAACTCCGTATGATAATATTTTTAGACAGCTATAAGTTCTCATTAGCAGTTGAGAAAAAGCATTTAAGGCTATAGTAAAAAGTTTGATTTTTGTATTAATGTTAGCTTTCACTTTGTGTAAGTGAATGAGAGATTAAAAAAGAGAAACAATGAGATGAATTTACTTTGCAAGCTCGTAATTGCAAGAAGATCGCAAGTCATACCTCTCTTTAAATAAAAAACTTTAAATTCTAAAATCAATTTTTGTAAATTTTCAAATCCTACTCACTTGATTAGTGGATTACTAATTTTAAAGTTGTGATATGTAAGCTCTAAAATTGAAATTTGCTCGAGGATATTGAGATGTTAAATTTGATAAAAGCTTATCGGTATATAGATTATATGTATTTTTATTTGTAAAATTTTACAAAATTTCAAGTCTTGCGCTGATGTCAGCAACGCCTTTTGAGTACATTACTGAAGTGACGATGGCGTCTGCGTTTGCAAACTCTTTTGCGTTTGATAAATTTACTCCGCCAGCTGCTAGTATCATAGTATTTTGTGAAATTTCATCTCTTAAAGCTAGCACGTTTTTGATAAGCTCTGGGCTAAATTTGTCACACTGCACGACGTCGCACTTTGCCTTTAAAAGCTTGCTTGCTTCCTCTAAATTTTCAGCCTCTACGCATATCTTTCGCTCGACCATTTTAGCTTTAAATTCTGACAAATGCGAGATAAATTCATCAAAACTAGCATAGGCTTTTATGTGGTTTCTAAAAAATAAAATGCTATCGCTAAGCCCCAGCCTATGCATGCCACCACCGCCTTCAAGCACGGCTTTTACACAAAATTTCTTTGCAAATGGAAAGCTCTTTCTGGTTGCTAAAACCTCGCATTTTTCATTGATACTTTTTGCAGTTTTTACCATTTTGTTTGTGTAGGTTGCGATGGCGCTGGCGTACTCTAGCGCGACTTGAGCCAGCTTCCAAGCCTTATGTATGCTCTCGTAGTCGCCATAAATTTTGATGATCACATCGCCAGCCTTGCAAATTTGAGAGTTTTGCACAAAAATTTCACTCTCACACCCAAGTAGCCTCGCCACACTCGCTGCCACATCTACGCAGCTAACGCAAATTTCATCACGCGAGTAAATTTCAAGTGAGGCGTTTTTATCGATATTTTGAAGCGACGTTGTGAGGTCAAAGTAGGGTAGGTCCTCATTGATGTAGTATAAAATTTCAGCGTCGCTTAGTCTCATTTTACGCCTTTTTTGAAGTGGTTTTTGCTTTTACGATCATCTTTTTAAAAATGCCGTTATCGTAAAGTCCAGCGTGGTAAAGCGCAAAGCATGTAAATGCGATGCCAGAAACTACGTGAAATTTTTTAACAGATCTATTTTTCATAAAAAGTGCGCTTAGACAAATAGATGCCAAAGTGACGCTCATGCCGACCTTTGCTACCTTTCTGTGGGTATTTATGTCAAGTAACTGACCGCTTATTTTTATATCGTTTTTCAAATTTTCCTCCGTTAATCTCTCTTCCAGCAGCTTGTGTTTTTGATACCAAGGCTCTCTGGGTCAAACTCTGGATTTAGTCCGGCTCTTCTTTGAGCTTCGTAGTCTTTAACCGCTATTATCACCACTTTTGAAAGCAAGAAAATAGCGATGATGTTGATAGTTGCCATCGCAGCCATCGTGATATCAGCGATGTTCCAGGCGAGTTTTAGATTCATCTGGGCGCCAACAAATATCATAATGACAGCCGTTATCTTAAATAACAACGTAAGCTTGTGGTTTTTGGTTAGAAATTTCATATTTGCCTGCGCGTAGTAGTAGTTGCCAATGAGCGAAGTGATGGCAAAAAGCACGACCGCAAGGGTGGTAAAATGAACTCCAAATTCACCAAAATACTCTTTCATCGCAGCTTGCACGAGTGGGAGCGCCGTTAGTAGCTCGCCGCTTGAGCCAGTTTGCTTTGTGAGGTAGGCCTGCGAAAATAGCACGATCATACCAGAAGCGATACATATCGTCATATCGATAAAGACCGCCATAGCCTGAACTAGGCCTTGTTTGACTGGGTGGCTTGTGTGCGCTGCAGCTGCTGCGTTTGGCGCTGAACCCATGCCAGCTTCGTTTGAGAAAAGGCCTCTTTTTATGCCTATTACGATCACGCTGCCGGCAAATCCGCCAAATATCGCTTTAAAATCAAAGGCGTTTTCTAGGATCATCTTGACAACATCTGGAATTTCTTTGAAATTTAATACGATCGCAATAAGTGCCAGCGAGATATAAGCAAGCGCCATGAAAGGCACGATATATGAGCTTACTTTACCGATGATATGGCTCTTGCTAAAGAACATAACCGCCGCAAATGCCGTTAAAATAAGGCCGATACCAATAGGCAAGCCACTTTGTGAAAAGCTCACGTTGCTGCCAGCCTTGTCGTAATAAATTTCAAAAGCAGAGGTCATGGTGTAGCTTTGAAGCCCGTTAAAGCCATAAGCATAGGTGATGATAAGAATGATGGCAAACAAAGAGCCAAGCCACTTTATGCCAAGCCCGTTTTTGATGTAGTAAGCTGGACCGCCTTTAAAGCCAAAAACATCTTTGGTCTTATAAATTTGAGCCAGAGTACTCTCAATAAAGGCTGAAGCTGAGCCTAAAAACGCCATCAAACACATCCAAAAAAGTGCTCCAGGGCCACCTGCGACGATGGCCGCTGAAATTCCAGCTATGTTGCCTATGCCAACGCGTGAAGCAGTCGAGATCATAAGCGCTTGAAATGGCGTCAAATGGTGCTTGTTGTACTTGTCTTTTTTCTCTACCAATACTCTGCAAGCTTCAAAAAACATCCTAAACTGCACAAAACGGGTCAAATAACTAAAATAAATTCCCGTAGCCACGAGAACGATAACTAAAAAATATCCATATAAAAAGTCGTTGGCTACGTCCATTTTGCCATTTAAAAGGTCTAGAAACTTTTCAAACACCATTTTCCTTTAAATTTATTTTGATTTGAGCTTTACGCCTTTCATTGAATTTAATAAAAGCCAAATCGTTGTGCCATTATGAAGCACGGCAGTTGCTATTGGATTTAGCATACCAAGCGTTGCGGCACTTAGTATAGCTGTGTTTACGCCCACGGTTGAGCGGAAATTTGAGCTTATTAGCTTCATCGTCTTATTTGCGAGCTCTTTTGCAAGCGCAACGCTCATGATATCGTCTTTTAAAAGGCTTATGTCAGCCGTCGCTTTGGCGATATCAGCGCCTTTGTGCATGCTTATGCCTACATTTGCCTTAGTTAGGCTTGGTGCGTCGTTTATGCCGTCTCCAACAAAGGCTACCTTTTTACCCTCACTCTTTAGCTCCTCGATGATCGCTGCTTTATCTGTCGGCAAGCACTCTGCATAGACCCTGTCAAGGCCTAGCTCGCGCGCTACCTCTTCAGCCTTACTCTTGATGTCGCCACTTAGCATAACGACCTCTTTGACGCCAAGAGTTCGCAGTTTTTCCACCATATATTTAGCGTTTGCTCTCATGTCATCTTTCATAGCGATCACACCAACAAGCTCTTTGTCATATCCTACGTAAAGCAAGGTTAGTCCGCTTTGTAATGCCTTGCTTATGAGCGCTTCATGAGCTTTAAAGCTTATCATCTCATCATCTTCTAAGAAGTGCCTACTGCCGATGACCACCTCTTTGCCGTGCATCGCAGTTTTTACGCCGTGAGCCACGATAAATTCGACTTCGTCGTGGTGAATGTGGCTAAATCCACGCTTGTTTGCAGCCTCAACTATCGCCTCAGCCACTGGGTGGAAGTAGTGCTCCTCAGCACTTGCTGTTAAATTTAAGATATCATCCTCTGAAAAGCCATCTTTAAAAGAGTAAATTTCAACAACGCTTAGGCGTCCGTGAGTTAGAGTGCCTGTTTTGTCAAAGACAAAGGTATCAACCGAGCTTAGAGCCTCGATAGCTTTTGCGCCTTTTATAAGGATGCCGTTTCTACCAGCCTTTGAGATGCTTGACTTAAAAGCAACTGGCGTAGCAAGCTTAAGCGCACAAGAGTAGTCGGCTTGAAGCACGCTAGCAACGCTGTTCATATCTCTATTTATCACATACGAAAGCCCAGCAAGCGAGAGTGTGACTGGCACAAGTTTGTCAGCTAGTTTTAGAGCTTTTACGCCGATAGCTGACTTTTCATTGAGCGAGCTTTGGATGTACTTTTTGATCCTTGCGGTTGCGGTGTCGCTACCGACATTTTCAGCCCAAATTTTGATCCTGCCCTCATCAACAACAGTGCCGCTTATGACGCGGTCGCCTCTAGCTTTTGCTACTGGCTCGGCCTCGCCGGTCATTGAGACTTGATTGACATCTGCGTTGCCCTCGACTATATAGCCATCAACGCCGATAGTCTCGCCAGCTCCCACGACTACGATATCGCCTTTATTTAAATTTTCAGTTTTTACCTTTTCAAGCGTCTTTTCACCGTTTAAATTTCGCTCGACCCATACCTCTTCGATGTTTGGTTTGGCTAGCTCTTTTATTAGATCATCGCTTCTGTGGCTAGCACTTTCTTCCATGTATTCGCCGATATTTATCATCAAATTTGTGCTATTTGCCGCCAAGTGATCGCCCATAGCAAGGCTAGTGCCAACAGCAGTTGCCTCAAGCACTTTTGAGGTGATGCCATCGTACCTTAGCTCTTGTGCACCTTGTATTAAATTTGGAGCTGTTGCGTAAAGAGTTACGGCTGATTTTAGAGTTTTGTTACTCATAAACGGCGTTACACCAAGTGCAGCAGCAGCTTTGTAGATATTTGCTTTGCTAGGCAGGCTCTCATCTTTTGGCTTGGTTGGAAAATCATAACTTTTTATAAAATCTAAAATTTTCTCATAGCTATTATCAAACTCGACGACGATGCTTTTTGCGTATTTATTTACACGCACGCTTTTTGCATCGGTTCGTTCTGAGATCGCAGCCTCGATGGCGCTGACATCACTTCTAGCGTTTAGGCTCTCGCAAATAAACCTCGCTCTGTTTTTGCTCTTATGAGCTAGAGTGACCTTATTTTTGTGAGTCAAGTTCTGCTTTGACATCTTCAAAACGCTCTTTTAGTTCTTCTATGCCAGCGTTTATTAGCTCGCCACCTTTGATGATCGCTTTAAATACGCACTCTTGTGCTTTTGGATTTGTTAGCACATATGCTGCGATCCCACCAAGCACTAGGCCTTTTACAAAGCCAGCTGTGTTGAAATTTTCAGGGATAAATGGCAGATCTTTTGCTGCGTTGTTTATCGCATTATCGATCGCACTTGGTTGAGTTGTTGCAGCATTATTTACCGCACTTGCGTTTTCTACGTTATCTTCGTTGATATAAGGGTTATTCATTATTTACTCTCCAATTTTATTAGTTCTTCAGCTATCAAAAGACCGCCGATGCCAGCTGCTGTGAAAGCTGCTGCGTTTAGATATTTTTTTTGCGCTATCAAATTTGAAGCGTGAATGCCAACAGCACCTACAAAACCGCCAGTTATAGCGTATTTTACTATCTTCTTAGCGACATCTTTTTTAGTTGCTCTGTTGTTTAGATAGTCGTTAAAGCCAAGCGCAGCCGCACCCATGCCAGCGATTAAGGCTCCGCTGATGAAGTGATCAAACGGAAGCCTTGTGTTTGAAAGCGTAAAAAGATTATTTTCTTGCATTCTCTATCCTTAAGCTATATCGTTTGGTGTGATAGCTTTTGGAGCTGCTGGCTTTTTAGCGCGTGGTTTTCTTGTTTTTTTAACCACTTTTTCAGCCTCTTTTTCTACTTTTTTAGCGCCGCGTTTTGCTTTTTTCTCTTCTTTAACCATGAAGTCTTTTGCATCTTTTGCGACGTTTTTGCCTTTTTTATAAAGATCTTTTGCAGCCTCTTTGCCTTTGTCTAAGCCGTCTTTTGCGCACTCTTTGATCTTATCTCTTTTACTCCAAGCAACTACTGCTAAACCGCCTACTGCTAAACCTGCTAAAAATGGTAATGCCATTTTAAATCCTTTCTTTGTTTGATTTTGTAAATTATTCATCTTCTCCATCCTTATTTAAATTTTTGCTAACTACTGAAATGCCTAATGCCCCAAGCGCAAGCCCGCTAAAAAACGAGAAATTTGGGTTGTTTGTGATCTTTGCCAACTCGCTTTTATCAGCCTTACCACTTGCGATATTTTGCAAGCTTTTAGTTATCTCATTAAAGTCATTTTGATAGCTTTCTAAAATATTTGTTATGCCATTTTGCTCAAAATTTTGTGAAATTTCATTTAAATTTAGCTCATTTTTTGCTCCAGCTCCACTATAAATTTCTTTTAAGCAGTGCTTTAAAGAGGCTATGTATTCGTTATTTGAAGTAGCCCAAAGTCTAAAAAATAGATCTTTTAACTCCTCATCATCTAAGCTTTCACAAAATTTTTCATACATTTTGTTTAGCTCATTTTCATAGTTTAGTGCCTCTATCAGCGCATCTTCTTTATTTTTTGCTGGCAAAAAGATGGCTTCATTTTCACAAACAAGCTCATACTCATGCGCATTTGCAAATTTCTCTATCAAGATGATCGCATTTTTTCTTACGCTTGCGATTTGATCAAATGCTTCACCAAACGAAGCTAAACCTTCATATAGCCTAAGTGCGTTTTTTTCGCTCGTATAAGAGGCGTTTAAAAGCTCATTAAGCATATTTTACTTCTCTTGCTACTTCATTTACTTTAGCTGAAATTTCTTCTAAATTTTGCCCTTTTAAGAGATCCTCCCATAGATTTTTAGGGAAAATTTCATGGTCGTATTCGATCGTTACAGAGCCGATTATCTTGTTAAATTTAACATTTTTTATGCCATTTATCTGAGCGATCATATCATCTAAACTAGCTAAATTTACGCTACTACTTAGCTCTTTGATCTTTGGGCTAACCCTAACTCTTAGTCTGCCATTTGTGTGAGCTATCATTGAAAAATAGCTTGCAACTTGTGCTAAAGTTTGTGTTTTTATATCCATTTTCATCCTTTTGTTTTGTCTGCGTATTATCTAATCTGTAACTTAAATCAATCTGAATTTTTTTTGTCTTTCATTATCAAAAAGCAAAATGAAATGATAAATTTAAACCCCATTTTTTGCTTGGCAATCGCTACAAATTCCATAAAGTATCATCTTGTGAGACTCTGCGCTAAATGATCTTTGACTACAAATTTGATCTTGTCTTTGCTCTATCATCTCATCTTCAAAATCAACCACTTTGCCACAAATTTCACATATCAAGTGATCGTGAGAGGATTTTAAATTTAGCTCGTAATTTTTAACACCATTTTGCTCAAAACTATTTGCCAGATGGTGCTCTTCAAGAAAATTTAAAAAGGTATATATGGAAGTCATTACAAATTCTAAGTAAAGGATTTTATAAGCTTCTTTTGGTATAGTTTCGCATTTTTTAAATCAGAATTAAGGAACGAAATGACTTACGACGAGCTAGAATTAGACGCCGTTTTGTTAGAGGTTTTGGAAAATAGAGGCAGCTTTGACTCGATGGATGACGAAGAGCTTTACGAGCTTATCGAGCAAGTCGCGCAATATACAGACGGCGACTACGAAGAGGCGTTTGAATATATGACTCAATTTTCTCCAATCCCTAAAAAACGCTTTGTATCACTATTTATGGTTTAGCAAAAGGCTAAGCCATAATCTTGCTAAATTTATAAACTAAAATTTCTAAAATCTTTAAAATGTAAAAAAAGAGCTTGACTCTTCTAAAAGAGCCAAGATATGAGGTTATTATAAGAAGTATTTTGAGATTATCTCTTTAAATTTGATTGTGTATTTGCTAGCTTTTGGGCTGTTGTTGTAGATATCTTCAAAGTCATACATTCTCTCATAGTAGTCGTTTGTATCTTGTGCGTTTATCTTAAGTCTTGCCACATCTAAGCTAACGCCAACAAAAGCTCCACTAGTCTTGCCACGCTCCTCGACAAATGCTGAAATTTCAGGCAAATCACTAGCTATCGCCACTTCGTTGCCAACGCCGCCAGTTGCTTCTGCTTTTAGACTGATCGTATCTTTTGCGTTAAACAAGCTTGCGTAGGCTTCCGAGTTTTTAAACAAAATGATCATATCAGCCGAGCTATATCCTAGCTGAAGGCCGATGCTGCCAGATGTGTAATTTACAAAAAATGGGCTTGACCACTCGCCATTGTCGTTTTTAGCGATAAATACGCCTCTGCCTTTTGAGCCAGTGATGATCGCGCCTGCTTTTGTTACGTCTGGGATGATAGCGATGGCTTTGATGCCTGTAAATTTGGTATTTGGTTTTAAATTTCTAGTGCCAAAAGCGTTTAAAATGTTTATCGCATTTTTTAATTTTTGATTTTGAATCACATCAGCGTTTAAATTTAACGCAAAAAATGAGCCGATCAAAAAGAGTAAAGTTAGAATTTTTTTCATCAAATTTCCTTATTTAAAATTTTTGTTATTATAGCCTAAAAT
>NZ_CALACG010000348.1 GCF_937890585.1 uncultured Campylobacter sp. | reverse complement strand
ATTTTTCATATCTAAAAAAGCAAAAATTTGAAAATATAGTGATCTACTCAAACCACAAAATTTCAAGCGTTGAGTTTGATTATTGCTGTAATCCAAAAAGAGGCGATAGCATAGTTGGCTTTAAAAATGGTCACACTGTGACAGTGCATCATAAGCTTTGTGAGCGTGCTGGTAAGCTCATGGAGAGTGGCGATGAGATTATTTTCGTCAAATGGACGAGAAATGCCCCGCATAGGTATAAAATTTTATTAAATTTAGAAAACAGAAAAGGTGCGTTGGCTGAATTTTTAACATATCTTGCTAGACTTGATATAAATTTAGCTACAATCTCGCTAAACGAAGCAAATGATCTTAGCGGAGATACGTTTGAAATAAGCGTCGAAATAGCAGAAAACATCGATGCAAACGAGATCAAAGAGAAGATCAAAGATAGATATAAGATTATTGATTTTGTTTCGCAAAGCGACCCATATCATAATTAGGAGAGAAAAATGGTTCAAGATATAGACGATATTTTACAAGAGATAAACCGCGGCGTTGCCGAGATGATCGATGCTGAGAGAGTTGAAAATTTAGTTAAAAATTATTATGAAAAAGGTGAAAATTTCTACGTAAAAGCAGGTTTTGACCCAACAGCTCCAGACCTTCACCTAGGTCACACAGTCGTTTTAAACAAGATGGCTTTGCTTCAAAAACATGGCGCGATAGTGCAGTTTTTAATAGGCGATTTTACCGCTCAAATAGGCGACCCAACTGGCAAGTCAGCCACTAGAAAAAAGCTAGATCAAGAGACCGTTTTAAAAAACGCCAAAACTTACGAAGAGCAAGTTTTTAAAATTTTAGATCCTAAAAAAACCGTGATAATGTTTAACTCAAAATGGTCAAATGAGCTAGGAGCTGCTGGGATAATAGAGCTTACTAGCACATTTTCAGTAGCTAGAATGCTAGAGCGAGACGACTTTGAAAAGAGGATAAAAGCGGGCAGCCCGATATCAATCTCAGAGTTTATGTACCCACTACTTCAAGGCTATGACAGCGTGGCGATGAAGTGTGACATCGAGATGGGCGGCACGGATCAGAAATTTAACCTGCTAATGGGTAGAACATTGCAGCGAACATATAACGTCGGCAAAGAGCAAGCCGTCATCATGATGCCGCTTCTTGAGGGGCTTGATGGCGTAAATAAGATGAGTAAAAGCCTTGGCAACTACATCGGCGTAACCGAAAATGCAAATGATATGTTTGCAAAAACGCTTAGCATAAGCGACGAGCTAATGTGGCGCTGGTACGAGCTACTAAGCACAAAAACTCTTGGCGAGATAGAAGAGCTGATGAATGACGTAAATAATGGCAAATATCATCCAAAAAAGGCGAAAGAGGATCTTGCTTATGAGATAACAGCGAGGTATCACGGCGAGGAGGCTGCTAAGGCTGCTATGGCTGAATTTAACAGTGTTCACTCTCAAAATCAGCTCCCAACTGATATGAAAGAATTTAGCTTAAAAGCGCCGATTTGGATAGTCGAAGCCTTATCTCAGTGTGGGCTAAGTGAGTCAAACTCTCAAGCAAGACGAGATATAAAAGCAAATGCAGTTAGCGTCAATCAAGAAAAAATTAGTGATGAGCAGTTAAAATTAGGAGCAGGCAAGTATATCTTGCAGGTTGGTAAGCGTAAATTTGCGAAGATAAAGGTTGAATAAATGGAGTTAAAGCCATTAAAAATAGGTAAATACGAGATAAAATACCCGATATTTCAAGGCGGAATGGGGCTTGGTATCAGCTGGGACAAACTAGCTGGCAATGTGAGCTTAGAAGGCGGTCTTGGCATAATTAGCTCAGTTGGCACAGGCTACTATGAAAACCGCAAATTTATAGATAAAGAGCTAAACGCAAAGCCTTTTGGCAGTGAAAATTTCTACTCTACAAGAGGTCTTCGAGCTGTCATAGAAAATGCACGTAAAATTTGTGGCGACTTGCCACTTGGCGTAAATATAATGTATGCTGCAAACGATTACGCAAGAGTGGTTAAGGATGCTTGCGAGGCTGGTATAAATATCATCGTCTCAGGTGCAGGGCTACCTACAAATTTACCTGAATTTACACAAAATTTTAAAGATATCGCGCTAGTCCCGATCGTCTCAAGCGCAAAAGCATTAAAAATCATCTGCAAACGCTGGTTACAAAGATATGACCGCTTGCCAGACGCTGTGGTGCTTGAAGGACCGCTAAGTGGCGGTCACCAGGGCTTTACCTATGAGCAGTGCTTAGACCCTGAGTTTTCGCTATTTAACCTAATCCCGCAGGTAAAAGCTGAGATCAAAGAGTGGGGCGACTTTCCGCTCATCGCAGCTGGTGGAATTTGGGATAAAAACGACATCGAAAAGGCGATATCGCTAGGCGCAGACGGCGTTCAGATGGGCACACGCTTCATCGGTACTCACGAGTGTGACGCAGATATTGGCTTTAAAGAGGTTTTGCTAGCGGCTGAAGAGAAAGACATCGAGCTTATAAAGAGCCCAGTTGGTTATCCAGCTCGTGGAATAAGAACAAATTTGATAAATTTAGTCGATAAAAGAATGGGTCCAAAGATCCAGTGCATAAGCAACTGCGTAAGCCCTTGCCAAAGAGGCAAAGAGGCAAAGCAAGTTGGGTATTGCATCGCGGATAGGCTATTTGACGCATATAGTGGCAAAAAAGAGAGCGGACTATTTTTCACAGGAGCTAACGGCTACAAACTAAAAGAGCTAATAAGCGTAAAAGAGCTAATGCACAAGCTGGTACATGGTGAATGAAACGGGCGATAATCCTCTTTTTTCTTGCTTTTAGTTTTCTTTTTGCGGCGACAAATTCGCAGACATTTGCTAAATTTGATAAGAATTTCGCCGGCTCAAGCAGAAGTGCAAAGATAAAGCTTCACAACGAGATAAAAAATATCTACGTCGATGCGATCATTAAAAACGATAAAAACACGAAAAAGCAGGCACTTACTAGGCTCATAACCAGCTCAAAGTCGCTTGGATTTGACTCAGGCGCTTACGTAAAAGACCTAAATGCGCTAAACGGCGTAAAGAGTGCCAACGCCTCAGCAGCCGCGGCTCTAACGCTACTAAGTGCAACAAAAGTAAATGAGACTTTGGTGCTTAAATTTAACACCAAAGTAGACACTGCAAAGCTAAAAACATCATTTTTAAAACAGCAAAACTGCTACAAACACATAATGCATATCGAGGGCAGGCTAAATGGCAACCCTCTAACATATAAAAATTTTATCTCAGACTACATCCACATCTCGCAGTATGATAAAAATACCGTTAGGATCATCTTTTCTGACAAGGCTCAAAAGACGATAAAAGCAAATGCAGCAGGCGACGCGCTGATAATCAGCACGCAAAATTTCATCTCAAATGAAAATGTACGAGCGCCGCTTAATAAAAACAAAAAAGAAGAGGACAAGCCAAAAGAGCCAGAGCCAAATTTAAAGCCAGAGCCAGAGCCAGAGCCAGCGCACAGCGAGCCAGTGACGACGCCTTTGCCTCCAGTTGCTGCGGGTAAATTTTCACGTAACAAAACGATCGTCATCGACCCAGGGCATGGCGGCACGGATCCTGGTGCGGTAAATGGCAGTTTAAAAGAAAAAACAGCCGTTTTAGGTGTAGCCAAAAAGCTTGGCGAGATACTAAAATCTCGTGGTTACAAAGTCTATTTCACCAGATCAACTGATGTTTTTATAAATTTAAGATCAAGAACGAAATTTGCAAACGACAAGATGGCTGACCTCTTTGTCTCCATCCACGCAAACGCCGCTCCAAACGCCGCTAAAGCAAAGAGCATGCACGGTATAGAGACATTTTTCTTATCGCCTGCAAGAAGCGAACGCAGTAAAAATGCAGCCGCACTTGAAAATAAATCAGACATCGAAGAGATGAACTACTTTTCACAGCAAACGTTTTTAAACGTGCTAAACCGTGAGAAGATCATCGCCTCAAACAAGCTTGGTATCGACATCCAAAAGGAAATTTTAGCAAGCGCTAGAAAGGTCTATGCAGCCAGCGATGGCAGCGTGAGAGAGGCGCCATTTTGGGTACTCGTGGGCGCTCTTATGCCAGCGGTTCTTGTAGAAATCGGCTACATCACACATCCAGTCGAGGGCGAAAAACTCTTTAACGAGGCCTATCAAAAAGCCCTTGCAAACGGCATCGCAAACGGCATAGATGGATATTTCGCAAAAAATAGATGAAAAATGCAAATTTAAGCTTTAAAGGGCAAATTCCATTTAACGAAGAGTTTGGCGATATCTACTTTAATACCGAAAAACCCTGGCTAGAGAGCGAATTTGTCTTTGCGAGCGCACTTGATGAAATTTGGCAGAGCAAAGATAGCTTTATAGTCGCTGAGAC
>NZ_CALACG010000347.1 GCF_937890585.1 uncultured Campylobacter sp. | reverse complement strand
TTACTCTCATTGACCAGTTTGTCGAAGGCTTCCCTCCATTTGTCTTAACCTTTGAAACGCCGCTAATGCGCTCTAAAAATGGCTTTGCCACATCGTCGATCTCTTGCATAAGCTTAGTTTCGTTGCCATCAAGCCTTGTGATAAAGAGGCTAAAGACGGCTGAAGAGAGGCCATTTAGCTTTTCTATCTCGTAGTTTGCGTTTAACCTTGCCTTTTGCATCTTGTCGCGGACGTCGTTTGTAGCGCTCTCCAGGTCTTTGTTTAGCTCAAATTCGATGCTTACCACGCTTAGGTTGTCAAAGCTGGTTGAGTAAAGCTTTTTTATCCCCTCGATGCTTGAGACCTCGTCCTCTATCTTTTGCGTGATCTTTGTCTTGATGTAGTTCATATCGCCATTTGCGTAGGTCGTGATCTTAACGATTGGGATATTTACTTGCGGGTATAAATTTACATTCATCGTCTTTAGCGAGTAGATGCCAAAGACAACAAGGCTTAAGAATATCATAAGCGTAGTTATGGGGCGATTTATGGCTGTTTTTATCATTTATTTTCGCCGATTATCACTTTTCCTTGACCAAACATGCCTGACTTTAGCCCCACATCGTAAGCTTCGGCGTAAAATTTTCTGGTCTCTCTTTTTATCTCTGGGTAAATTAGCGCGATTTTAACCTCTTTTTCCTCGTTTGTTGCATCAAGCTTAAATTTAAATATGTCGCCAACTTTTACTAAATTTGCATATTTTTCGTCAATCGCTATTAAGATTTTAGCCTCCTCGGAGTTTAAGACAAAGGCTGGCTGAAGCGGCGAAGCACTCTCGCCAAGCTGGACATTTTTACTAGCTATGACGCCATCAAACGGAGCTTTTAAAACGGCCTTTTTAAGATGATCATCTGCGTTTAAAATGGCGATCTCAGCCGCTTGCACCCTAAGAGCTGCCTCGTCAAATTTATACTTTACCTCATCAAATTCTTGCTTCGAAGTGACGTCCTTTACTTGGCTAAATTTATTAAAGGTGCTTTTAGCAAATTCTTTGGCATTTTTAGCAAGCGCTAGGTCGTTTTTTGCCTTTTTTAGAGCGATCTCAAGGCTTGTTTGATCAAGGCTAGCCAAAACGTCGCCCTTTTTAACATGGCTTGAGACATCTACAAAAATTTTATCCACCTTGCCGCTGCTCTCAAATGCAAGCTTTGAGCTTTGTTTAGCATAGACTTCAAAATCAGCAAAAATCTCTTCTGCTGCAAATGAAAAGATGCAAAATATCATTAAAATTATCAGCTTTTTCAATCCCTAATCCTCTCTAAAATGCTCTCGCCGCTTTCAAAAAAATACTCCGCTTTTTTGATCTCCAGCTCATCTTTCGCCCCTTCAAAAAGGCTAATGGCATCAAATTTCTGTGAGAGCACCTCAAGCAAGTCGCTATATCCTAAAAGCCCAGAGTTATATTTTTCATAGCTCGCTCTAAGTGCTAGATCGCTCGCCTTTACATACTCATTTAGCGAGGCAATCTTTGAGCTAAGAGTTGCGATCTCGTTTTGTAAATTTTTAAGTTTTGTCTCATTTTCGCGCTTTTTATACTCTAAATTTAGCCTCGCTTCATCAAGCGCGATCTTACTAGCTTGGCTCATCTTGCTAGTGGCAAAAAAGTCAAAAATCCTCCACCTAAAGCTAACGCCAAATTTATTGCCGTGCGTATCTTCTTTTAGATATTTATCAAGATATGGGCGGTAAGCGCTATATTTGCCAAGGTCGATGTCGTAGTTGTTTTTGTAAAATCCATAGGTGTCATAAAGCATGATTTGAGGCAAAAAGCCAGCTCTTGTCTCGCTAAGCTTAGCCTCGCTTAAAGATATATCTTGACTTAGCCTGTCAAGCTCAGCATTTTTTGAAGCTAAATTTGAGCCAGTCTCAGCCATTTTTGCCCCGCTAAGTGGCGAAATTTGCTCGCCTGTTAGCAAATTTATCTCATTTAAAATTTGCTCCATTTTGTTTTTATACTCAAGCTGCGTGCTATTTGCCAAGTGATATTTTGCTCTTACGTTTTCTAGTTCGTCTTTTGGGGCAAGCCCTGCTTTATTTGCCTTTTCAAGCTTATCTAAAACGCCTTTTAAGAAATTTGCCTGAGCATTTTTGGCAGCTATTATATTTTCAAGCGCGCAGGCGTTAAAGTATAAATTTACAGCCTTAAAAGCAAGGTAGTTTTTGACTTCATCACTTGCGATGGCGGCTTTATTTTTTAAAAGCTGGTTCATCTTTAACCTAGCCTCTCTCGCCCCACCGTCATATAGTAAAAAATCAATCCTTGCTAGCACTCCAGCTGACTCTTTAGCGACTATGCTTGGAAAGGTGCTTGCGTTTTTGCCGTATGAGCCCTCTAGGCTAAGGCTTGGTAAATAGGCACTAGTGGTAGCCTCGCTATTTAAATTTGCTCTTTTTAGCTCAAGCTCTTTGATCTTTGAAATTTCATTTTGAGTAGCCTTGTTCGCTATCTCGCTCAAATTTGATCCAAGCAGTGCCAAAGGCAAAAGTGCTAATAAAATTTTCTTCATCAGTGAAAGCTCTTTACTAAATTTCCTATTAGCAAATTCCAGCCATCAACTAGCACGAAGATGAGTAGTTTAAATGGCAGCGAGATCATGACAGGAGGGAGCATCATCATACCCATTGCCATCAAAACGGAGCTTACGACCATGTCGATGACAAGAAATGGCAGATAGAGCAAAAATGCTATCTCAAAAGATGTCTTTAGCTCGCTTATCATAAAGGCTGACATCGCGATGCTTAGCGGAATATCCTCGATATTTGCTGGATTTTGCAAATTTCTTATCCTAAAAAATAGCGCAAGATCTTTTTCTCTAGTGTTTTTAACCATAAATTCTTTAAACGGCTTTAAACTCTTATCAAGCATCTCCTCATAGCCTATCTGCTCGGCTATATAAGGCTTTATACCCTCATCGTAGCTTCTTTGCCCAACTGGCTCCATGATAAAAAATGTAAGCACCATTGCAAGCGAGATGAGCACCGTTGAAGGCGGCACCTGCTGCGTACCCATAGCCTGACGCAAAAATGAAAGTACAATAACAAGGCGCAAAAAGCTCGTCATCATAAAGATGAGAGAAGGAGCAAGTGCAAGAGCGGTGAGGATTAGTAAAACATTTAGTGAATTTACAAGCTGCTCGGCATTCGCAGGGGAATTTAGGCTTAAATTTATAGTTGGCAGCGTAGGATCAGCTCCAAAAACTACGCAAAATAATACCGCTAAGCTAAGCAGTGCTTTCACGACTAATTCCTCGTATCAAGGATACTTTTCTTAGTAGCCTCTTTATTTTTTGGCTCAAGCGAGACGAAGTGAATTTCCACTCTATTATTTTTTGCCCTGCCCTCATCGCTTGCATTGCTAGCGATAGGGTCAAACGAAGCCTTTCCTGAGGCTATCAGCCTATCTTGTGGCACACCTTCGCTACTTAGCTCTTCGACGACACTTAAAGCTCTTGCGGTTGAGAGCTGCCAGTTATTTTTATATGCTGAGTCTTTGCTAGGCTCGATATTATCAGTATGTCCGATGATATCGACCTTTACCTCTTTTGGCATCTTAGCTACGATCATACCGATACGTTTTAAAAATAGTTTTGAATCTTCACCAGAAATTTTAGTGCTATCTTTATCAAAAAGCATAGCCGCTGGAAGTCTCAAGATAAAGCCGTCTTCGCTCTCCTCCATCGTGATCTCAGGTGCGCCGCTAGCTCTTAATAGTTCATTTATCTTTTTAACAGTCGAAGTGACCTCATTTTGAGCGCCTTTTTGAGCTTTTGGCTTTGGAGTGCGTCTGCTTTCAGGATCTGTCTCCTTTTCTACCTGACTATCTGGTCTTGCGCCACCTTCTAGCACACTTAGCGCACCAGCTAGCGAGCCAACAGCAGCCTCCATCTTTTTAGCATCCATTGTCGCCATAGAAAGGAGCAAAACGAAAAAGCAAAGTAAAAGTGACATAAGGTCACCAAACGATGCCAACCACTCAGGCAGACATCTTGGACAGTCTTTAGGATCTATTAATTTACCCATTATTCAAACTGACTTTTTCTATCTTTTGGTGGTAAGAATGCTAAGAGCTTAGCCTCAAGCGTTCTTGGGTTATCCCCTGCTTGTATCGCCATAATACCCTCTAAGATAACCTGTTTTTCAAGCGTCTCGTCAGAGTCACGGATTGTAAGGATATTTGCTATAGGTGCACCGATGATATTACCTATCATTGAGCCATAAAGCGTCGTAAGCAAGGCAACCGCCATCGCTGGACCGATCGCACTAGGATCAGCCATATTAAGAAGCATCGCAACAAGGCCGATTAGTGTACCAATCATACCCATCGCACCAGAATAACCACCAATTTGCTCAAAAATTTTGATATTACCCAAGTGTCTAGCGCTAGTTTGGTCTATATCGATCTCTAAAAGCGCTCTGATCGCATCTGGTTCGTTACCATCGACCGCCATAGATAGACCTTTTTTTAAAAACTGATTTGACTCGTTATTTACTTCGTTTTCAAGTGCTAAGATGCCATCTCGCCTAGCTTTGGTTGAGTAATCAACTACTTTTTTTATAGTCTCAGGTAAATTTACAACAACAGCTGGCTTAACAGCGACTCCGTAAAATTTACCAACACTTTTAAGCGTCTCCATCTTGAAGCCAACCATCATAACGCCGATAGTACCACCAAAAACGATCATCACAGAAGGGATATCGATGTATGGTCCTATACCAACGCCTATCGCCATTGATCCAAACAAAAGCACCAGGGTCAAAACCCAGCCGACGACGGTTCCTAAATCCATTTAAACTCGCTTTATTTATAAATTCTTAAGATTGCCTATTCTATTAGCTTTTTGTTGAAAAAATCGTTAAATTAAAAAAAATGTTTGCCATTTTTTGCTACAATCTGCGAAATTTTTAACGTTAAAAGGCTTAAAAATGAGCAACACTTCTATAATAATCTTAGCTGCTGGTCTTGGCACCAGGATGAAATCAAAACGCCCAAAAGTCTTATTTGAGCTATGCGGCGAGCCGATGATCATTCACATATTAAAGCAAGCTTATGCGATCACAAACGACGTTAGTGTCGTGCTTCACTACGAAAAAGAGTTAATTAGCAAAAAGATAAAAGAAATTTTCCCTCAAACTAAAATTTTCGAGCAAGATCTAGCAAATTTCCCAGGCACTGCTGGCGCGATAAAAGGCGTAAATTTAAGTGGCGAAAAGGTGCTTGTCACTTGTGGCGATATGCCACTTGTTAGATCAACTGACCTTATGCGCCTAGCAAATGCCGAAGCAGACGTCGTTATGAGCTCATTTGAAGCGGCAAATCCTTTTGGCTACGGCAGAGTTATCATAAAAAATGGCAAAGTTGAAGCCATCGTCGAGCAAAAAGATGCGAGTGAAGCGCAGCTTGCCATAAAAAGCGTAAATGCCGGCTGCTACTGCTTTAAACGCGAGGCGTTAGAGCAAATTTTACCGCTCATAAGCAACCAAAACGCACAAAAAGAGTACTACTTAACTGACGCCATAAAAATAGCAAATGAAAAGGGTTTAAAGTGCGTTGCAGTAAATGTTAATGAGCAAAATTTCATGGGCATAAATGATAAATTTCAGCTAAGCATCGCTGAAAAGATCATGCATGATGAGATCAAGCAAAATTTGATGAAAGCTGGCGTTTTGATGCGCATGCCTGAGAGCATTTTCATAGACAGCAGGGCTAAATTTGAAGGCGAGTGCGTGCTAGAAGAAAACGTAAGCATCCTTGGAGAGTGCGTCATCACTGAGAGCATCATCAAAAGCTCGTCGGTGATAGAAAGCAGCGTCATCAAAAACTCAGACATCGGCCCACTAGCTCACATAAGGCCAAATTCTGAAATTTCTGACACACATATAGGAAATTTCGTCGAGGTTAAAAAAGGCGTTCTTAGTGGCGTAAAAGCTTGACTTTTAAGTTATCTTGGCGACTGTGAGATAGAAAGT
>NZ_CALACG010000346.1 GCF_937890585.1 uncultured Campylobacter sp. | reverse complement strand
GTCTAGTAAAGTCACTTTGTAGCCTTTTGTAAAGATTTATCTTAGTGCCAAGCTCTGATGCCCTACTCTCAAGCTCTGCTATCTCGCTTTTTAGCTCATTTAGCCTTGCCTCGTTTTTCTCTTTGCTCTCGCCATTTTGCTTGCTAGCTTTTAAATTTTGCTCAGCTATCTGGCGGTTTATCTCGCCGACCTTTAGCGCCTCGTCATTATACTTTTCAAAGGCCTCTGTCTTAAAAATTTGCTGAAAGGCAAAAAATGCTGGCTTTTGCGGTAAATTTAGATACTCCTGCAAGGCCTCATTTTGACTAACAAGCCTTGTTAGCTCCTCTGCCTCCGCCTTTTTGTCCCCCAGCTTAGCCAAAATTTCATCATGCTCGTTCTCCAAAGGCTCTAAAAGCTCCTCTATCTGCTTGGCTGAGTAGTAGCTCTCAAGCCTTCTATCGACGTCAGTTAGCTCGCTTTTTAGGCTTTTTAGCTCCTCTTCTTTGATCCTGATCTCGCTAAAAAGTAAATTTACCTCGTGAAGTGCAAGGTTAAATTTCTCCTTTGCCTCGTCAAAATCATCAACCCCTTCGCCCACTGCAAGGTACTTACCAAGCCCCATCAAAAAGCCATCTTGCTCCAAAAACTCGCCATACTCTTTTGCTGTCTGATCAAACTGGCTATGAGTTGGCTCGATCTTTACACCATTAATTGCATTAAAAACAAAATTTGACTTGTTTTGCTTTGATCCAAGCGCCACGCAAAATAACCCCCAAGCTGGCTTTGAGACAAAGGACTTCTCGCCATATTTACTCTTTTCATCAGCCGAGAGCAACCTTGTGGCTATAAATTTAAAATAATCAATCTCGCCCGCATACTCACCAATGCTCTTTAACTGGCTTAGCTCCTTGCTCAAAATTTCAACTGCGCCGTTATTACAAGAGCTAACGACCATCTCATAGCCTTGCAGCTCGTCATTTAGCCTAAAATAAAGCGCCTTTTCGTCGCTGTCATAAACTGGCTTAAAGATATCGTGCCTGCTCATTTGCGCGAGCTTCATCGCCCTAAGCGTCACTATTTCAGCCATCACGTCCTTTAAAAGTGTCGTTTTGCCAGTGCCTGGAGCGCCATTTACGCTGTAAATTCCACCATTTCCATCTTTAAATTTCTCAATTATATTGTTTAGCGCCATTTGCTGTGAGAAATTTAAGGCAAAATCACTTGCAAAAGCCGATCTAGGGTAGCGCTCAGCCCTAAAAAAGTCCCTTACCGCCCTTTGATTTAGCTCATCTCTAACGTCAAGCCTCTCAAATTTATTCTCACCGCCCTCGTCTAAAAACTGATCCGTTAGCTCGTGCGTCCTGCCTGACTCGTAAAATTTGATAAGCAAATTTATATCATCTATAAAAAAGCTATTTAAAAGGCCGTCCGTATCTTTAAAATTTGGGTCAGCGATCCTTACTTCAAGCCTGACCACGTCTTTACAAAATGGCGTCTTTAGCGAGCTTTTTAGCTCCTCGTGCACCGCTTTTACATAGTCACTTAGACGCATTTTCTCTTTGTGGATAGAAATTTTATCCTTGATGTGCTCGCACTCTTTGTTAAAGTCGTTTTGGCTGATCTCTTTTAGGTGGTTTAGGCGCACCATCGCCCAAGGAGCCGTTGGGATAAAGAGCTCATTTGATGAGTTTGGCGTGAAAAATGGGCTTAGCTCATCATCTAAATTTGCCTCTTTTAAAGCAAAATTTTGCTCATTTTTGCAAAATACTAGATCGCCAGAGAGCTTAAGCTTATAACAAAATGCCTTTTCAAAGCTAGTTTGCTCAGAGCGCAACTCATCTAAAATTTGCTCTTTTTCAAATTTCACCTTTGCTAGCTTTGATATCGCAAGGGCAAGCAAGTAAGTCTCAAAAATGCCACCAAAAATTGAAATTTCTACACCATTTTTTAAAAGCGACCTATCAAATGCTCTTAAAATTTGGACAAATTTCTCATCAAAATTTGCGATCTCAAGGTCCATTGATTTTTTAAATTTGCTATTTGTCTTTTTTGGCTCGTCTAAGGTTTTTGGCTCTAAATATTGTGATAATAAAAAGTATTTTAAG
The DNA here is from genome assembly GCF_937890585.1 of uncultured Campylobacter sp. Lineage (GTDB taxonomy): Bacteria > Campylobacterota > Campylobacteria > Campylobacterales > Campylobacteraceae > Campylobacter_A. Next base: position 1,142 of record NZ_CALACG010000346.1, on the reverse strand, counting down.
GTATTTGCCCTACTCAAATTTGCGCCTTATTTTGTTGTTATTTAGTGATTATAGTCCATTTTATATATGATTAAACTAAACTTGTAATCATTGTATAAGTAATTTTTGGCTAATATCGCGGCTATGATAAAGGCAAAAAAGCACTTTGGACAGAATTTTTTACAAGACAAAGCGACACTAGATAAGATCATCCAAGCGATACCCAATGACGTAGAAAACGTTGTTGAGATTGGGCCTGGCTTAGGTGATTTGACATTTAGACTTTTGCAAATTTACAAGACGACCTCTTTTGAGATAGATTGTGAGCTGTTTCAAATTTTAAAGGCCAAATTTGCAAATGAGATCCAAAATGGACAATTAAAACTTTTTTGTAAAGATGCTTTAGAGCAGTGGCAGCAAGAGGGCGGACTAAGTAGCCAGAACTACTTTTTAGTCGCAAATTTGCCCTATTACGTTGCTACGAAGATGATACTAAATGCGATAGATGACGAAAAATGCCTTGGACTTATTGTGATGATACAAAAAGAGGTTGCTCTTAAATTTAGTGCAAAGAGCAGGGATAAAGAATTTAGCGCTTTATCGATCCTCGCTTCACTACAAGGCAGGTGTGAGCTTTTGTTTGACGTGGATGCAAAGCTTTTTAATCCACCTCCAAAGGTCACATCCTCAGTCATCAAACTACAAAAAACAAAAAAGATTTTTGGCAAAGACGGGATTTCCAAAGATGCAAAACAATACGAGGCTTTTAAAGCATTTTTAAGAGCTGCGTTTGCTTCGCCAAGAAAGACGCTTTTGAAAAATTTATCCACAAATTTTGACAAAAAGGCGTTAGAAGAAATTTTTGAAGACCTAAGCTTAGCTCAAAATTTACGTCCACACGAACTAGATGTCGATTCTTATCTAAAAGTATTTGAAAGATTAAAGGAAGATAATGAACGACAAAAACGAAGAGAAAGTTGTAACTAATCAAAGTAAAAACAACAAAAGACGAAGATTTAGACCAAAAAACAAGCCAAAACAAGAGGGCGAAACTACCGAGCAAACATCACTAGCAAGCAAAAGCGTGATAGATAACTTCTTTGCAGCAGAGCAGGCTGAAGCCCAAGCCGAACCAAAGAGTCAAAATCCTCGCCCAAAAAAGC
>NZ_CALACG010000345.1 GCF_937890585.1 uncultured Campylobacter sp. | reverse complement strand
TCGTCGGCAGCGTCAGATGTGTATAAGAGACAGCACCTACCTACCGGCACCTTTAAATGTTAATAACATATACCACATGAAAACAGACAATGATAGCTTAGCCTTTAATAATAAACTCTATGAAAACGCTATACAAGACCTTGGAGTTGATATAAATGGCAATGAAGTGCTTATAAATATAGGCAACGTAGATGCGATACTAAATACAAATGTGAGTGTAAGCTCGCACTTTCTCACCTACACGGCAGCTACACTATACTTTTTCTCATATCTTTTAGAAGAAAAAAATAATGATGAAAAGACAAACAATGTTAGCTTAAAAGGTACATTTTTATATCTAAATGAATTTATGGAGCAAAACTATAAGCTTATATTTGATCTTGATACAAATTTATCTATGCAATACAATAGCGTAAATTTCAACATGGACAATAAAGCCACCATTTCACCCATTACATATAATAAAAACAAAAACTGGCTACTACTTATACTGATAAACAACATAAAGCATGACTTAGATATACGCACAGATCACTATCTAAAAGACGAGCAAGAAGCTTTAATAATAGAAGATATATTTAAGCTTAGTGACGAGAAGCGATATACAAAGATAATAAGCAAAGATGAAGTTGAGAAATTTAAACAAAGCGGATGTGAAAGCATAGAAGATAAAAGAGCTATGCACAAGTGTAGGACGTACAAGGTAGTAGATAAGAGCTCTAGTGATCTCACTACTACTAAGGCTGAAGCCAGCAAGCTCTACACCTATACGTCAAATTTCACAAGGTCGCTTTCATCTCAAGATGAGAAGGCATACTTTATGAAAAAATCAGAGCAGACCTACTCTCTTTTATTTGACAACAGCACGCAGAGTGGCTCTATAAATTTATACGACGTAAAAGATAGAGGCGAGATAAAATTTGGCTTTTTATCAGCTAGCTCTAGCGTATATGTGGATAAGTATAAAGAGAGTTTAGCCATATTTACAAAAGATAAAGACATAGTGGATATTGAGAAGATATATGACAAGATAAGAGATAAATTTGGCGTGGAAAACCCAGAAAACTACAAGGTCGATCTCTTTTTAAACGCTACACTTCTAAAAGGTGCAAACGAAGCTAAGGACTATAAATTTGGCTTTACAAATTTCAAAGATGAAAAAGAGCACGATCTCTTTGAAAACAAAGAAGATCAAAAGCCCTTTTACTACTTTAGCCCAAGGGGTGATGAAAGCTCTAAAGGCTCGCTTGATATCACAAATAAAAACACTAGCATAAGAGTGCTTGGCTATGATATAGATAGGGGTAGCTTGGATGTAAAGCTAAAAAGAGCTAGCAATGATGAGAAAAAAGAGAAGCAAGCACAAGATAGAGAGGCGGTAAATCATCAAAGCATGCCTTCT
>NZ_CALACG010000344.1 GCF_937890585.1 uncultured Campylobacter sp. | reverse complement strand
CTTCTATGGTACCTGAAAATATCACCGAGCTAACTGGCATAAAGGCTAGCGATCTAGTTGGTGCGCCAAATTTGCTAAACGTGCTTGAGCGGTTTAAAATTTTTCTAGGAACTAGCGTCTTTATCGCGCACAATGTAAATTTTGACTACGGATTTATCTCGCACAGCCTAAATGAGATCGGCCTTGGCATGCTACTAAATAGAAAACTCTGCACCATCGATCTTAGCCGCCGCACCATCGCCTCGCAAAAATACGGACTTGGCTCGCTAAAAGAGCTCCTTGGCATAAACAACACTCACCACAGAGCCCTAAACGACGCCATAGCAGCGGCTGAAATCTTTAAAGTCTGCCTCACACGCCTGCCTTTTAGTATCCAAACTACAGAGGATCTCATAAGCTTTAGCAAAAATGCCCCAAGCGTAAAGCTAAAACCAGAGCCAGTTTTAAAAGCTTTGGAGTAGGGCTGGTTTAAATTTGAGCTTTGGCTTTAAATTTAGAAATTTGATTTAGTTGAGGGCGCTTTAAAAGAAACTATCTATCTTAGCACGGTTTGCAATCATCGTGCTTTTAAAAATGCCGCAGTCTATCGCCCTGCAAGTGCTGATCTTTACAAAATCCCTAAAACAACGTTACCATTGTGGATAAATTTCTCATGTTTGCCAGTTTTTGTATGCGCATAGCCAAGCCGTCGCTACCGATAACGCAGTTTGTTAGGCTGTTTTGCTTTTAAAACAAATTTAGAGCTTGTGTCAATGTGAAAATTTACTTTGGCAAAAACTTTGCAGTAAATTTGGAGTTAAATTTAGCCCTGAAGTATTAAGTGACAGCGAGCTTTTGGCTAAATTTCAAAGCGTTGTACCAAATGTTTAAGGAACTTAGGCGGTTTAAAGCTGGGAGCAAAACGCCTGTTTGTGTGGTGAAATTTAAAAAAGATCGCCCCGTAAAAGAGCTATTTGCCAAGCTTTTGGCGTGTGACAAATAACATCGACGCCATGCGTGATATCTACGTGGCGGGGGGCGAAAATTTATACGTGGAGGCGACCGCAAAGGACGAGCTAGAGGGCTATATACGTGGCTAGCCTATGCAAACTGACCGCGAGCACGAAGTGGTGGCTGAGCTTGTGAGGCGTGGCGTAGATGAGCCGGAGCTTTTTCATAAATTTGAGATATTTGAGTAGGTTTTGACTGCTGTGTCGTTGTAAATTTAAAAATTTAGGCAAGCATATCGCTTGCCCATGTTATGAAAGTTTTTTGATAGCTTCAACTATGAGATTGCACTTTTTTACGACCGAGTTTATCTCTAAATATTCGTTTTTCGTGTGCATGTTGCCACCAGTTGGACCAAGGCCGTCTATCGTAGGACAGCCTGCTGATGCGCTGATGTTGCCATCGCTTAGTCCGCCAGCATCGACCCAAGTGACCTTCGTGCCTGTCGCTGCTGCAGCCTCGTCAAAGACCTTTTTGATATTTGGTAAATTTATTTCATCTATCATTGGAGCTTCTTCGTTTATGAGTATGCGCTCGCAAGTAACGTCTGGCACGAGTTGGTTAGATAAAATTTCGTCCATTTTCTTATGTAAAAACTCTACCGAGCTAGCATGGCGATATCTCATCTCAAATGTCACGCTGGCAAAGTCTGGCACGACATTTTGGGCGTCACCACCTTTTGTCATTATGCTATTAAATGTATGGCCTGCCTTAAAATCAGTGAGTTTTGAGAGCTCAACGATGAAATTTGCAGCCTCTACGACAGCTGAGCGGCCACGCTCTGGGTGGTTGCCAGCGTGCGCGCTCACGCCACGGAAATTTAGCACATAAGAGATCACGCCTTTTCTGGTGGCTACCATCGAGCCATCTTCTCTTGCAGGCTCTACGACTAGGGCGTAGCGAGATTTTTTAGCTAGCTCTCTTATCGCATCTTTAGCGAAATTTGAGCCAGTCTCCTCGTGCGAATTTAAAAATAGGCCGATCTTTAGTTTGCTAAGATTAAGCTCTTTGATGACGTAGAGCGAGAGCAGACTGCCGCCTTTATCGTCGATTGCGCCAAGTGCATTTATGCGCTCATCTATCTTTTTAAATGGCACATCAGCCTTTGTTCCCACAGGAAAAACGGTGTCCATGTGACCTATGAATAAAAAGTCGTAGTTTGTAGCATCAAGGTCATTTGAGATGAAAAGGCAAGGAGCGACCTTGTCGGTGCCAAGCTCTATGCTCCTACTTTTTAAGCCTAAAATTTCAGCTCTTTTTTTAAACCAAGCCGCAACTTCATTTACGCCGTTGATGCTCGAAGTTGGGCTTTCGATGTCGGTTAGCTCTTTTAGATCGGCTAAATATTTGTCTATTTCGCTATCTTTCATCTTTGATCCTTATACGAGCAAGCTCATCACAAACATCGCTAAATAGGCATTTAGGATGCAAATTCCAAAAAGTACTAGATAGTGTCTGCCTGGTACTTCAAGCACGCCTAAAACTCGTCCCATATACTGCACAGTCGAGCCAACTAGCGCCATGCCAGGAAGCAAGACGGCGATGTCGTTTGCGTTTAGCGTACCATCTCCCACAAGTGCGACTAGCACACCTGCTGAGCCACCCCAGCTCAAAAACGCAGCCATAAAAACGGCTATGGACTCACCTGGAAGACCAAGTGGGAGCATGATAAATCCTAGAAATTTGCCTATCACGCTAAGTGCGCCAGATACCTTTAGGATGTGGATGATGACAAAGGCCATAAGCACGTTTGGGATAGTGTTTTTTACGGCGATGTCCCAGCCTTTTCTAGCGCCCTCTACAAATACGTCGGTTATTAGTTTATTTTCAGTCATCTCTTACTCCTCATCATCTTTGACAAATTTTTTGACATAAAGTCTCATCAAATTTGCTCCCAAAATTTTAAAGACAAAGACTATGCCAAGCACCATGGCTATGGTAGCAGGGGCTGTGTTGCCAGCTTTGTCGGTAACTAGTAAAACAGGTGCAAATGAAGATAAGAAATTTGTGATCATCGCACCAGCGCTAAACTGAAACGCTGCAAAGATGAGAAGCTCTTTGTGTGTGATGAGGCCATCTTGGCGCAAAAATTTAGCTGTTGAGCCGCCTGCATCGGTGCTTTGTGTGCTTGCTATCAAAGAGATAGAGCAACATCCTGGTATGCCAATAAGTGGCTTTAAAACAGGCGTTAGCAGTCTTGAAGCTGCGTAAAGCGCATGGTATTTCTCAAAAATAGCGACAAAACCAAGCGCGAGCATGACGGCAGGAGCAAGGCTAAGGGCAAATAAAAAGCCGCCTTTTGCGCTAGTGCCACTTCCTGTTTTAAACCATTCTGGAAATTGACCAGCAAGTTTGCTAAAGTCAAAGATGCCACCATAGGTGTTTTGTAAAAAACCTCCGAAGAAAACGATCGCTATTGCAAGTGTGATCGTACCGATGATGAGTTTTTTGGTATCACTACTCTCTTTCATAAAGCCTCCTTTGATTTGGAATTTGTTTAAATATTATAACGCCTATGCTTATGTAATATTTAAAATATAAAATTTTATAATTTAGATGTTTTAGATTTTATAGAAGAATTAAATAAAATGGAGAAGGAAAATTTATTTATATTTTTTGATCCACCATATTACAAGAGGGGTTCAGAATTATATACAAACTTTTTTAAATATGAAAATCATTTTAATCTTTCTGAGAGAATAAAAAATTTAGATTTAGATTGGATTGTAACTTATGATAATTGTGAGGAAATAAAAAAAATGTATAATACATATGATATTAAGGAATTTGATATCAATTATAGTTTAGAAAAAAAAATCAAAGGTAAAGAAATTGTAGTTTTTTCAAAAAAATTAAAACCAGCATTTTAAAAAAATTACTTTTAGTTAAGAGCCATCAGGCTCTTTTTTCTTTGAAATTTCTTTCAAATGAGGTATAATATATTAAAAATTTAAAGGAGTTGATTAGATTTGAAAAAAGTATTATTGATTTTTATGTTATCAGTTTTATTTATGAGCTGTGGAGTACCGAAACCACAAAAAGATTTTGAAACCGTAATGAATGCATTAAAAAGTGGAGATGCGGAAAAGATTAAGAAATTAAATCCTAATTCAAACATTACAAAAGGAGATAAAGGAACAGAAATTTTCTTGAATGCGTATAAAAAAATGTCATACACTATTAAAAGTACTAAAGTTGAAGGAAATAATGCAACAATAAATTTAGACATTAAGGCACCAGATTTGTCTTCATATATTCCTGAATTTTTACAGCAGGCTATGGCTTTGGCATTTGCCAATTATGGAAAAAGTGACGAAGAAATATCAAAAATAGGAGATGAATTTGTAGTAAAGTTTTTTGAGGAAAAATTAAATTCAAAGGATCTTAAATATAGTCAAAAAAATGTTAATGCTATTCTGAAAAAGAGTGGAAATGACTGGGAAATTGATGGAGAAAATCCGAAAAATAAGGAATTTATTGATATAATCAGTTTAGGATTTACAAAATTTTCTGAAAATATGAATGGTAATAATGCTGGAAAACCTCAGGAAAACAAAAAAGCTTCAATAACAGAACTGATAAAAACAGAAAAAGTTAAATTTACAGTTTTATCAAAGGAAGTTTCAAAAAAAGTGAGTGATAGTGAGTATATATATTATGAACCAAATTCAAAAGAAAACAGTTTCCTTATACTGACAGTAAAAATAAAAAATATATCAAATTCAATGATTAAGATAGACAGTGGAGGATTTCAACTGTTTCTAAATGAGAAACAATATTCTCCGACGATGGTTTCTCTGAAAGATGCCATGAATTTTGAAGACATAAATCCAGGAACTGAAATAACTAAAAAAATATTCTATGATGTTCCAGATGATGTGGCAAATTCAACAGGATTAGTATTAAAAACTGTGAACAATATTTTTTCTGAAACGGGAGAAGCAGAAGTAAGTTTGAAATAATTTTATATTAAAGACTCTTAACGGAGTCTTTTTTTAGTCAAAGATATTTGACTTTTTGTTAACTATATGGTAAACTAAATTTGAGGTGAAAAAATGGAGATTTATGAGATACTGTTAAAAAAAATAAAAAAGAAATACAAAAATATTTCTAATTTTGCGAATGAAGTAGATATGTCAAAGCAGTTATTATCTTATCATTTGGAAAATTTAGAAAAAGGTAAAAATACTTTTCGAGCTAATCAATTAAAGGCAATAAGTGATAAATTGGATTTAGACTTGAATTTTTTTTACAAATAAAGTTTACTAAATAGTAAACGGATAGAATTGATAAGTCAAATAAACTTTGAGAGAAGTAACTCGTTAAAACTTGCTGGCACAATCT
>NZ_CALACG010000343.1 GCF_937890585.1 uncultured Campylobacter sp. | reverse complement strand
CAAAAATACACATATAAAAATAAAGATATGTGAATTTATGAAACAAAATTTCTAAATTTTTATTTTTGAAATTTATAATGCACCTATCAAAACTATTACAAAGGATGAAAGATGAAATTCTTACAAGCTTTACTTTTTACATGTGCCATCAGTGGCTTAGCATTTGGTGCTGATAAGGTCTATACGATCAAATTTGCTCACGTTGTCGCAGCTTCTACGCCAAAGGGCAAGGCGGCTGACTTTTTTGCAAAGCGTGCTGAGGAGCTAAGTGGCGGCAAGATAAAAGTTCAAGTCTTCCCATCAGCTCAGCTACTTGATGATGATAGAGTATTTGGCGCGCTAAAGCTTGGTAACGTTCAAATGGCAGCTCCAAGCTTTTCTAAATTTACACCTATCGTGCCGCAGTTTCAGCTATTTGACCTACCTTTCATCTTTAAAGATGCAGACCACCTTCATAAGGTTCAAGACGGTGCAGTTGGCGAGGAGCTAAAAGGCCTTGTGACTAAGAAGGGCTTTGTGGCGCTTGATTACTGGGATGCTGGATTTAAGCACTTTAGCTCAAGCAAAAAGCCTATCCTCACTCCAGAAGATGCAAAAGGACAAAAATTTAGAATCCAAAGCTCAAAAGTACTTGAAGAGCAGATCAAAGCGATCGGTGGCAACCCACAAGTTCTGCCATTTTCAGAGGTCTATTCTGCACTTCAACAAGGCGTAGTTGATGCTACTGAAAACCCACTTTCAAATTTCTATAACTCTAAATTTCACGAAGTTCAAAGCTCACTTACACTTTCTCACCACGGATATCTAGGCTATCTAGTTGTTATGAGTGATAAATTTTGGAACAAACTACCAGATGATCTAAAAGCAAATGTAAAACAAGCTCTAAGCGAAGCTACAGCTTACGAGAGAGAAGAGACAGCTAAAGAGGACGCTCACGTCATAGCTCAGCTTGAAAAATATATAGCAGAGACTAAAAAGCTAGAAATTTTCAAGATCGACGACGCGCAAAAAGCTGAGTGGCAAAAAGTTATGCAGGCTATCTATCCTAAATTTTACGATGTCATCGGCAAAGAGCTTATAGAAAAGACAATCGAGACAAAATAATGAAGAATTTCATTAACGCTCTTGATATATTGATAGTCTCGCTTAATAAAACTATCGCCGTTTTAGGGCTAGCTAGTGGAACGCTACTAGCCTTTGCCAACGTCGTGGCTAGATACTTTTTTGACAAAAGCTGGTCGTGGGCGAGCGAGCTATCAAACTACCTATTTATATGGTCGGCGTTTTTTGCCGCAGCGTATGGCTTTAACAAGGGCATCCACGTGAGCGTAACTATCTTGGTGGAGAAATTTCCACCAGCGCTTGCAAAGGCGTGCCTACTTTTTTCACACATTTTAACAACGGTCTTTTTGATATTTATCGCGGTTTATTCGGTGGATTATCTTAAAATTTTGCACGAGATCGAGCAGATGATAATAGACCTTGGTATACCACAATGGGTCCCTATGCTAGTGCTTCCAATAGCCTTTGTCACAGCTAGTTACCGCTCGGCTGAAAAGGCTATAAAAGTAGCTCTAACTCCAGCAGCAAAGGTCGTAAGCAACGAAGCGCACGAGCTAGCTCATGGTAGCGTAGTCAAAGACTAAGGAGAAAAAGATGACAATAGCATTTTTATTTATCCTACTTTTTGCACTGATGCTAATAGGCGTGCCAGTGGCGGTTTCGCTGGGAACGAGTACGGTTTTAACGATGATATTTTTTACAGATATCGACGTCGCTACGATCCCACAGCTAATTTTTGACGGTATCAATAAATTTTCGCTAATGGCGATCCCGATGTTTATCTTGGCTGGAAATTTACTAAGCAAAGGCGGCTCAGCAAGGCGTATCATCGACTTTGCAAAGTCTATGGTCGGACACTTGCCAGGTGGCTTGCCTATGAGCGCGATATTTGCCTGCATCATCTTTGCAGCAGTTTCTGGAAGCTCGCCTGCGACGGTTGTGGCTATTGGCTCAATTATGTTTGCAGCGATAAAAGAGGCTGGCTATCCAAAAGAGTACGCAGTGGGCGGCATAACTACGGCTGGCTCGCTTGGAATTTTGATCCCACCTTCAGTTGTTATGATAGTTTATGGCGTAACGGCAGAGGTTAGTATCGGTAAGCTCTTTATGGCAGGCGTTGTGCCAGGCCTAATGCTAGGTGGCATGATGCTTGCTCAGACCTATGTTGGCGCAAAAAAGCTTGGATTTAAAGCGACTAAGGCTGAGCCACTTAAAGTAAGAGTGCAGAAATTTGCAAAAGCATTTTGGGCACTTCTAATCGTCGTTGTGGTTATTGGCGGAATTTATGGAGGCATATTCACTCCGACTGAAGCTGCTGCGGCAAGTGCGGTCTATGCGCTATTTATCTCACTTTTTATCTATAGAGATATAAAGATAAAAGATCTTTGGGATATCTGTCTAGACTCAGCCCTTACAACAGCTATGATATTTTTCATCATCGCAAACGCCGTTGTTTTTGCCTATTTGCTAACTAGCGAGCAGATCCCGCAAGCGATCGCATCGATGATACTTGACGCAAATATCGGCATGATAGGATTTTTGATATTTGTAAATATCTTGCTCTTTATCATGGGTCAGTTTATGGAGCCTTCAAGCGTTATCATGATCATGGTGCCTCTCTTGCTTCCGATAGCTACGCAGCTTGGCGTCGATCCTATACACTTTGGTATCATCTTGGTTGTAAATATGGAGATAGGTATGGTCACTCCGCCTGTTGGACTAAATTTATTTGTCGCAAGCGGTCTTACAAATATGAACTTAAAAGAGGTCATCATGGCGTGCTTGCCATGGACACTAACCTTGTTCTTTGGTCTTATCTTGGTTACTTATATACCACAAATTTCACTTTGGCTACCAAACATAATGTATGGACATTAAAATTTAGAGGCCTAGGCCTCTAAATTTATCCTTTTGGATCGTAATCCGCACTCATAACGATATTTTTACCACTTCGCTTACCAACGTAAAGTAGCTCGTCAGCTTGCTTGATCATACGCTCGATATTTACCTCAGTGTTGCCACTATGTGCCACGACACCAAATGTCATCGTCGCTATGATCCTATTGTTTTCAAATTCAACGACATTTTGATTAAGTGTCTCTCTGATACGCTCTAAGATGCTAACTGCTTTTGCCTTTTTAACATCAAAGATAACAGCTAGAAATTCCTCTCCGCCAAATCTTGCAACCCTATCTTCATTTCTAAAAGCGTTTTTGAAAATTTTAGAAAGGCTCTTTAGCACTTCATCGCCTGCGCCGTGTCCGTAGGTATCATTTATCTTTTTAAAGTTGTCGATATCGCACATCATGATAGCAAAGTCGTTGCCGTCAAATAAATTCTTTTGTCTAAAAATTTGTTGCATAGAAGCGCGGTTTAAAAGCCCAGTTAGTGGGTCGTGGTTGAAGACCGCTTTTGCAGACTCTTTCTCCTCTAAAATGCCTAAGAATATAAATAAATTTGAGCTCTCTAGCAAAAATGATGTTAGGACGGCAAACACGCAAGATGCGGTTAGGTTAAATACAAAAAACGTATCTTTATAGGCCACTATCTCGCCGCCGCTACCTTGTGGCTCAAATACCAAATAGCAAAGCAAAAATGCCGCTATTTGCAGAGCAGAGATGATCCTGTTTAAAATTTTAAAACTGATAGATAGGAAAAATAGGCTGATCGTTGAGGTTAAAAACAAAATTTCAAAGCCATATCCCAAGCCAAGCATAAAGATACAAAGCATAGCATGCAGTAAAATTTCGATCTGCAAGATGAGCATCGTGATCCTGTTGTTCTCTTCGCTATCATAAAGTAGCTTTATCGAGAAAAGATAGATACAGACAGATAGGATATTTGCTGTGGCTAAAACTTCCTGACCTATTAGGCAAAATGCGACCAAGTAGCAAATATGCACCAAGAAAAGTGAAAAAAGGATGATCTTTTGTGAGATATAGAGCGAAATTTTAGGCATTGTCATAGTCTATATCCTTCTTTAGGATGGCATATTCTATTCGGTCCTTGCCGTTTTTCTTACCCTCGTAAAGCTTTTTATCGGCTAGGTTGATCACGGTATCTATATTAACGTTTATGCCACTTGCACAAAGAACTAGACCAAAGGTCATAGTCACAGCACTTTTATCTGGTAGTTTTACTTGGCTTATCCTTGTTGCAAGCCTGTTTTCGACATTTTTTACATCTTCTGTTTTTATGTTTGGCAGTATTATTAAAAACTCTTCACCGCCCCAGCGACAAAGCTTATCACTATCTCTAAAAGTATCTCTTAACGCTAGAGCGATCTCTTTTAAGACCTTATCGCCCCAGTCGTGTCCATAAGTGTCATTTATCTTTTTAAAGTTATCTATATCGCCCAACATAACAACTAAATTTGAATCGGTACTCTTTTCTTTTAGTTTTTTAAGCTCATCTTTTAAGGTTGCTTCAACGGAACGTCTGTTTAAGAGTCCTGTTAAAAAGTCGTATTTTGATATCCTCTCTATCTCATCCCTTTCATCACTGATTTGTTTGTAGCCACTAGATGTAATGGCGTCAGCAAAGCCAGAGAGGCTAAAAACTAGATAATATGTAAAAGCAACGCTCAAAAGTGTGATACAATCTTGAGCTGTATCAGAGACGTTACAAGTGCTATTTTTATAAGATAAATATAGCCAAATAAGTATTGAAAGCTCAAAAATACTAATGGTATAAGTAATAAGCTTTTGGTTAAAGGCTAAAAAATAGTTTATGAAAATTACACCAAGTAGTGCTATCCATATCCCAGAGTTCCAGCCCATACCAATAACTCCGGCTACTACGGCTGCAATGACATTTAACTGAAAGATTGCTGATATAAAAAATCTATATTTGATATTAAATTTAAACCTTAGTATCCCACTTATTGTAAGGAACAAACAGCATATAAAAATGATCGATATATCCAAATAAACAAAACTTAGCGTTAAAATCGCAACCGCATTACTCAAAATAGCAACATTTAGTATCGTTTTGTAAATATCGTCGATAGCCTTATAACTATCTTGCTTTATAAATTCTACCAAGCATCCTCTCCTAAATTTAATCCATTAAATTCTCTTAGTACGAGTCGTAACTCTCCTCATCCTCATCGCTATCTTCGTAGTTGTAGTCATTTTCGTCGTAGTTATAGTCATAGCTATCGCTACTATCCTCGTCCTCATCGTCAAATTCAGTGTAGTTTTCTTCTACGTCGTCATATTCGAAATCATCACTCATCTTTAACTCCTTAAATTTTATCTTTTATATTTTCAATGTACAAGCTCTGGCTTGGGAAGGCAAAATTTAGACCATTTTGCTTTAAAATTTCCATGATCTTTAGCATAACGTCTTGTTTAACGTCTAAGAACTCTCCCCAAACGATAGTTTTTGCAAAGCAGTAGATTAAGATATTTATCGAGCTCTCCGCAAAGTCATCAACCACGACAAATAAATTTGACTTATATCCAGCGTAGTCGTCTATCGAAACTATATTTTGTCTATATCTTAGTCCTCTTTTTTTAGCCGCGACATCCTCGCTTTTGGCGATATCTGGGTGGTTTATGAGCATATTTTTGATATCTTCGACGCATTTTTTGATCTCATCAGTCGTAGCTCCATACTCTATGCCTATTAGCATTTTGATGCGTCTTCCGACCTTTCGCCTGCTCCAGTTTCTCACAGGATCGCTCGCTAGCTTTGAGTTTGGTACGAAGATAAGGGCGTTATCAAAGCTTCTAACTGTTGTTTTTCTAAAGCCTATCTCAACGACCGTGCCCTCTATATCACCGCAAACTATCCAGTCGCCTTGTGAAAATGAGTTGTCAAAGAGCATCATAACAGAGGCAAAGAAGTTTGCGATGATGTCTTTTGCAGCAAAAGCAACGGCAAGACCACCGATACCAAGGGAGGCGATGAGTGCTGAGATATCAAAGCCAAGCTTTTGAAGTATCAGTAAAAGCGTGATGATAAGTACGATCACGTAGATCACTTTTAAGGCTAGGTTTATGACCTCTTTGCGCCTGCTTTTTTGCGCTATCTTGTCGATTATTGCGATGCCATAGCCATTTAGTATGGTTAGAACAAGCCATGAAAATGCGATTATATAGATGATAGAAAAGATATTTGCTATGACAAGTGGCACTGGCACAGGGTAAAATCCAACGCCGATACAGATATTTAGCGCGTAGATGATAAGAAGCGCAGAGATCGGCTTTTTCACGATATCTACGATCTGATCTTTAGCCTCTTTGACCCCTTCGCCTGAAGCAATGAGCGACATCACCCAGTAGGTGAGCTTGGCTAAAATTCTAGTTAGCGAGACGAAAAATAAAAATATCGCAACGATAACAACTATCTTGCCAAGGTTAAATTTGCTTGGATTTACAGCTGTTGATTTGTTTATATAGTCTACTGCATCGACTAAATTTAGCTCAGATAAGAGCATGCTTGAGCTTAGAAGATCGGCGTTATTTTTAAGGTAGGTTAAAATTTCCTCCTGTGTCTCTTTTTTTAGCTCAAGGTCCATAAATGCTGCGTCATACGAGCTTGAAGTCTCATTTAGCGAGTCTTTTAGCTCCTTTATGCTGACGTAGGAATTTGTTTGTAAATTTAAGAGTCCGCCGTCTATCACCTCTTTGATAGAATTTGCCTTAGCGCCCTTTTTAAATATCTCCTCAAGGCTAATGAGCGCCGAGTAGTAGGCGTAGTCTACCTTCATCTTCTCAAGCTCGATGGCGCTTTGGATATAGGCGTCCTTGTTTGACTGCTTCTCTAGCCTAGCTACCTTTTTCTCTAGTGCCCCTTTTTGCAGGTTATATTTATTGATATCGCTTTGTGTAACTTCGATCTGCATAACATAGGTCGGAATTTTCTCTAAAAGAGCGCTCTTTTTCTTTTGAAGAGTGATCAAATTTGAGTTATCGATCTTTGAAGCGTTTAGGTCTTTTTGCTGAGATTTTATGATATTTATCTGGCTGTTTAGGGTTTGAATTTGATTTGTTATGCTGATGATATCGTCTTCTTGCGTTACGTTGTTATCAGCGCCAAAAAGAGTTATGAAAGAAAGCAGGATGATGGTTAGAAATTTACGCATTTTCGCCTCTTTTGTCCGCTAAAAGTTTAAACGTGCCCTCTTTTAAATCGTAGCTAAAAATTTCGCCAGTTTCTATGATGTAGTGCCAGCCATAAATTTGAAGCTTACCGCTTTCGTACTCCTCTTTTACATTTGGATATGTCATTATGTTTTCTATCGAATTTATCACGTTTAGTCTCTCGGTTAGCCACGCCATTTTGGCTGGATCATCGCTTGTAAATTTAAGCACTTCTCGCTTGATAGGCTCTATTAGCCTGATCCAGTTTCTAACGTTTGGAGTGTTTTTTAGCTTCTTTTCATCAACATAAAGTGCCGCGCATCCACCACAGTCAGAGTGTCCGCAAATGATGATGTTTTTGATGTTTAAAACTTCAAGCGCATATTCGATCGCCGAAGTGGTCGCTAAAAACTCTTCGCTCACCCTATAAGGTGGCACGATGTTTGCGATATTTCGCACCATAAAAAGCTCACCTGGCAGGCAGTTTGTTATCAAATTTGGCACGACCCTTGAATCCACGCAAGATATGAAAAGTGTGTGCGGATCTTGTTTGTGTTGCAGACTTTTAAAGAGCTCTTCATGCTCTAAAAAACCATCTTCCATAAATTTTACTGCACCTTCAAGTATTGAATCATCCATAAAATTTATCTCCATTTTTTATATTTTTATCGCGATTATAGCAACTTTTATTTAATCAAAAAAATGCTCTCTAAAACGGACTTTAAACTAATATTTTTTATTAAACTTCTTTTTATATATTGTTTAATTATTTTAGGCTAAACTCACTGCAAAAATTCATAAGGAGAAAAAATGAGTTTGTATGATAGAAACTACGCTAAGCAAAATCAAGAGGAGCTTGCGTATTCTCAAAGCTCACTAAGCACTTTTATAAAACAAACTTATCAACTTTTTGCAGCATCACTACTTTCAGCTACAGCTGGCGCTTATGTAGGCATTAGTATCGCTGGCGTTTTTGCGGCAAATAGATTTTTGTTTTGGGGACTTGTGATACTTGAGTTTGTTCTACTTTTTGGACTAATGGCGGCTAAACGCAAAGAGGGATTAAATTTAATACTTCTTTTCGCATTTACATTTGTAAGCGGTCTTACGCTAACTCCGCTACTTTCAGCGATCCTCGCTATGCCAAGTGGTGCTAGTATCGTGGCTCAAGCATTTGGCTTGACGACAGTTGCATTTGGTGCTCTAAGCGTCTTTGCGATGAATACAAAACGCGACTTCACAACGATGGGCAAGATGCTATTTATAACTTTGATAGTTATCGTTGTGGCAGCGATCATCAACATTTTCGTTAAAAGCACGATGTTTCAACTAGTTATCTCAAGCATCGCTTCGATCTTATTTAGTGCTTACATACTTTTTGATACACAAAATATCATCCGTGGCAACTACGAGACACCAGTTGAGGGAGCGGTTGCTTTGTATCTTGATTTTATAAATCTTTTCACATCACTGCTTCAAATTTTAGGAATTTTCAATAGAAACGACTAAAAACGAGCGCATCTACCGCGTGATAGATGCAAATTTAAATAGACTAAAAGAGGGACTTCGTGTCGTTGAAGATATAAAAAGATATGTCTTTGACGACGCCGAGGTCGCCTATAAGATAAAATCCCTCCGCCACAAGGCAAAGATACCACAAAGTGACTTTTTGAAATTTAGAAATTCTCAAAACGACGTTCTAAAAACCAGCACAAAAAGCGAGCAGACAAGGTCAAATTTAGAAGAGATCATCACCGCAAATTTTAAACGGGCACAAGAGAGCGCAAGAGTGCTTGAAGAGTGCTTTAAGCTTGTAAATTTAGAGTACGCCGAGCTTTTTAAAAGCATAAGATACGAGCTTTATGAGCTTGAAAAAGAACTTTAACTAAAAATTTAAATCTTTTCTTGTATAATCGCAAACTATTTAAAAAATTTAAAGGAAATTTCGTGAGTTTAATATTTTTAATCTTACAATTTGTTCTAGCTGTCGTTATCACGATCGCAGTTTTACTCCAAAAGAGCTCATCTATCGGTCTTGGAGCATACAGTGGAAGCAACGAGAGCCTTTTTGGAGCAAAAGGACCAGCTGGGTTTTTAGCTAAATTTACCTTTGTGGTAGGCGTTTTGTTTATCCTAAACACACTTGCACTCGGATATTTTTACAACAAAGATCTAAAACGCTCTATCGTTGATAGTGTCGATAGCAAATCTCTAGTTATACCAAAATCAAACGACGTGCCAGCAGCTCCTAGCGCACCACAAAATCCAGTAAAATAACAATGATAAAAACGTTTTTAGCGTCACTTTTGACGCTAACGTTTGCTTTGGCAGACGCTCACATCCTAGTTTACCACCGCTTTGACGATCCAAGGCACGTTAGCACAGATATTTCTATCCAAAATTTAAGAGAGCAGTTTGAATACTTTAAAAACAATGGCTTCGAAGTTGTCAAGCTATCAAGGCTTGTCGATGCGGTAAATGCTGGCGAACCGATCCCTGATAACTGGATCGTTATCACCGTTGATGATGGATATAAAAGCTTTTACAATAACGCTCTTGAGCTTTTTAAAGAGTATAACTACCCATTTGCTTTGATGGTCTATGTAGAGGCAAGCGCGAACAAATATGGTGATTATCTAGACTTTGATCAGATCAAAGAGTTAGAAGCTTACGGAGAGATCGGCTATCACTCATACGCTCATCCAAGGATGACTAAACTTAGTGATGAGGCCTTAAGAGAGGACTTTGTAAAGGGCGTTGAGACCTTTGAAAAGCATATGGGTTATAAGCCTAAATACTTCGCAGTGCCTTACGGTGAGATCGATAGTAGGGTCGTCTCTTTGGCAAAAGAATTTGGCTTTTTGGCACTTTTAAATCAAAACTCAGGCGCAGTTTCAGATAAAAGTGACGTTTATGATCTTTACAGAACACCAGTGATGAATGGCACAAAGATAGCGCTAACTTTTAATAGCAAATTTTTAAATGCTCAGTGGATATTTCCAGAGGGCTATCCGCAAAACAATGCGATCGACAAGCTCATCATCAAGACCGACACTAACGCAAGTGAGGGCAGTTTTTTCATGACTGGCTTTGACGGCTTTAGAAAAGTACCTATGACAAATGGCGTTTTTGAGTGTAAATTTAACCCACCGCTTGATAAACGCAAAGTGTTAATGTCGCTAAAAGTAGATCATCACAGAAGCACAAAACTTCTAATAAAGGACACCAATGCTAAATAAAATTTACGATACCCAAAAAGAGGGTTGCGAAAAGGCGATCGCTTCACTAAAGCGCGATTTTACAACGCTTAGAACTGGCAAGGTAAATATCAACATCCTAGATAACGTTATGGTTGATTATTATGGCTCGCCAACTCCGCTTAATCAAGTAGCCACCGTGCTTACAAGCGACGCTTCGACTATCGCTATCACGCCTTGGGAAAAGAGCATGATAAAAGCGATCTCATCAGCCATCCAAGCTGCAAATATCGGCGTCAATCCAAACAGCGACGGCGAGAGCGTTAAGCTATTTTTCCCACCGATGACCGTCGAGCAACGCCAAGAAAACGCAAAACATGCAAAAGCTATGGGCGAAAAGGCAAAAGTTAGTATAAGAAACGTGAGAAAAGATGCAAACGACGAGGTCAAAAAGCTTGAAAAAGACAAGGCTATAACTGAAGACGAGAGCAAAAAGGGACAAGATGAGGTTCAAAAGATAACTGACGCCTACACCGCAAAGATCGACACTCTCGTAAAAGAGAAAGAAGCTGAGCTTTTAAAAATCTAAATTTACTTAGAAATTTGCGCCCCTTGCAAATTTCTAAACCCTCACTTTTTAGCCACGTAATGTGGCTAAATTTCATCCTTTAAAGGACGACATTGCAGATCGCCACTGAGCTAAAAACCGCATTTGCTGATAAAAAAATTTTACTTTTTACCATTTTGGCATTTAGCCTAGCTACCATTTTTCTTAGCCCTAGCCAGATAGTGGATGAGTATAGAGGTTTTTGGCTGCTTGAGCCATTACTTTTGGTCGCTATCTACCTAAATAAAAGGCAAATTTTACTACCTTTATATTTTTTGATATTTGGCGCAACACTTTACTTTTTTGGCCTTAAGCTAAGCGGTCATGCCAGCGATCTTGTGGCACTTTATCTCATGGCTTTTGTGCTTTTATTATCTTTGAATTTCGCCAAAGATAATGAGAAATTTATAAGCCAGAGCCTAGCAAGACTATTAAATTTACTCATCTCATTTGCCCTTTTTCACCTTTTTTTTCTTGGCATTTTTGCTGTTTGTGCGGGGCTTAACTACCTATTTGGGCTGGAGCTCTCAACCAGCCACAGGACGCAGAGGCTCTACTTGACGCTGGTCTCTTTTGGTCTGCCATGTCTATTTCTCTTTTTTGAGAGCAAATTTAGCGAGTACGGACTCTTAAATTTCATCAAGATCGCCATAAATTTCATCCTAAATCCCGTGCTCATCATCTATGTGGCGCTTTTAAATTTATACTGCATTTATAGGCTTGTTTTGCTTGAGCTACCACGTGGCGGAGTAGCCTATATCGTGCTTGCTTGTTTGATCGCTGGCTTTGTTTTAAGAGGGCTAAATTTACTTATCAAAAGCCAAATTTATGATCAAATTTTTAAGCTCTTGCCACTTTTTGTCATCTTGCCTAGCGTTTTGCTTTGGTGGGGCGTCATGCACAGGGTCGGTGAATACGGCCTAAGCGAGCCTAGGATATATCTCATCGCCTGCGTGATATTTGCAAATTTGAGCTATTTTGTGATGATATTTTTTAGAAATTTCCCTTATAAATTTCTAGCATTTTTGATGGTATTTGGCATATTTTTCACCCATTTTGTCCTTGATACGAAGCTGCTTACCATAAATTCTCAAAAAGAGCTTTTGCTAAGAGAGCTAAGGTCGCTAAATTTGCTTGGTAGCGATGGTACGCTAAGTGGCGATGTGAGCAAGATCGGCGAAGAGAAGCTTTACTTTTTACAAGATAAATTTGACTTTTTAGTAGAAAACGGCGATAAATTTGCACTAGAAAATAAAAAATTTATAGCGGGTCTTGAGAAAGTTGAGCAGAAAAAGTGGCAGATATTTAGCATTAACTCAGGCAACATCGGTATAAACGTCAAAGAGGCGACCATAAAAAGCGTAGTCTCAAGTAGCACAAATGGCGATGAGCTCGTTATGCAGCTAGATAATGAAAGAGTTAGCATAGATATGCAAAAGCACCTAGAAAAAGCGCTTGCAAGTTTAAATTTAAAGCCAGACGGCGACTTTGGCGCTGAGGTATTTGAGCAGCTAAAAGAGCAGCTTTTGATCCTTAAAGTAGGCAAAAGGGTCTTTGTTCTGCGCTCTATGGAAATCGTGCAAGAAAACGGAGTTTATAAATTTTATGGCGCAAGCGTGCTTTTTTATATGGAGGATGCGCAGCTAAAATAGCGAGCCCTGCGTGAGTTTTGGCTTTATGACAAAGCTTTTTCTATGAAAGTCTGAGTAGCCAAATTTAGCTATTGCATCTAAGTGCGACTTTGTACCATAGCCTTTGTGCCCTGCAAAGCCGTATGCGGGATAAAATTTATCCCAGCCGTTCATCAAGCGGTCACGGCTTACTTTTGCTAGGATGCTGGCTGCACTTACGCTATCTACCTTGCCGTCAGCCTTTATCATCGTGGTTATACCCACGCCGTAGTCTAAATTTCCATCGTAAATGATCTCAAAGCCCTCAAAATGCGCCTTAAAAAGTTTGAGCGCGCGCCTTAGGCACTCACTTAGCCCAAGCTCGTCTATCTGGGCGTTTGAGAAGTAGGCGATGATGAAATTTGAGCTTTTTGTGATCTCTTTAAAGAGCTCTTCGCGCCTTTTTGCGGTTAGTTTTTTGGAGTCGTTTAGTCCAGGAATTTCACTATTTAGCACGCAAGCAGCCACGCTTAGTGGTCCAGCTAACGCCCCACGTCCAGCCTCGTCGATACCGCAAATTTTAGCCATTACAGCCCGACTTCATCGCTAAAGTAAGGTCTTAGCTCCTCAAGTGGCACGCTGATCTGCTCCTCGTTTAAAAAGGTAAGGCCAAGCGGCGAAAGCACGAAGTTGTCGCTCACGCCAGCATTTGCAAGGATCGCTTTTAGATGGCTGTCGTTTATATCTTTAAAAATTTGCTTTAGTTTTAGCTTTTTATTCGTCGCAAGCGAGAGCACCTCGCAGTTTGTCTTTTCGTTTTTATAGGTGCAAACGCTTTTAATCTTATCATTTATATAGTATATATTTTTTAGGCTCTCATACTGGCTGTTTGGCCATTTTTTGCGCTCACTTTTTAGGTCGTAAAACTCTGCAAGAAGCTTGTTTTTGTATTTTTTGGCTGAGTCTTTAGCGAAGATGTCGTTAGTGATCGCCTCATATCTCGTGCCGTTTGACTCGGTCATTTGGATGCCGATATTTAGGATCTCATACTCTTTTTCTTCTTTTACGATGGCGTTGTAGGCTTTGTTTTTGACGATTATCTTGCCTTTTAGCTCGCCATTTTCGTTTTTAACGTCTAAATTTATCTTGTCTGAGACCGCATTTAGCGATGAAATTTCACTGCCATTTTGCTCAAAAGAGCCCTTTTCATAGTCGTATTTTGCGCCGTCAAAAAAGATGTGACCGCTTATTTTAGGCGGGACTTTAAAGCTCTTGGTTTGTTTGAAATTTTCAAATTCATCTTTAAAATAATTCATATAAACTTCAAATTTCACACCATTTGCATCGCCACTAAATTTATAAAATTTAGCCCAGTTTTCGTGGTTTATCTCGTAGCCAAAAAGGCTTGCAGCGATGAATAAGATCCCAAAAAATGCTCTCATGTCCGTCCTTTATAGTTTTTTTGATTATAACTATTTTATCTCTAGGCTTTTAAAATGATAAACAAACAAAGAGTTTAAATTTATAAACCAAGGCTCCACCTAGAAAATGGCAATATCTCGCATTTTATCCCCTCGATGCTTTGCTCGGCTTGGTTTGCGACGCTGATGATTTGAAGCTTGCTAACGCCTAGCTCTTTTAGGCTTGTGTGGAGTTTTTTAAATTTCAAAAAGACGATCTCAGGCGCAGAAAAGGGCACGCAGATGATCGCAAGCTTCCTTTTAGTAAGGAAAAAATCAATCTCTTTTGTATAGTAAATTTCATCTTTAAATTTAAGTAGCTCGCAAAAAACGACATTTGCAAAGACGGCCAAAAAGTCCTTTTTCAGGCATAAGGCATTACGAAGTGCAAAATTTGTAAAGTAAATTTTCTTACTCGTGCTACTCTCATCTAAATTTGGCACAAACTCCACGTATCCGCTCTCATTTAGCAAATTTATCGCGCTATAAACGCTATCTTTTGAAATTTTCATCTGCTCTTTTAGATTTTTATAAATCCCAAAGGCGCTTATCGTGTCGTGGCACTTTGTCGCGCACTCTTTTAAGATAGCGATGCTTTGCTCGTTTAAATTTGCTCTTAAGAGCTGCTGCAAGTGGGCTGTGACCTCGCTGGAGTCTAAAAAGGCACTTGCTATCTCATTGCCATGGGCCAAAAAGTAGCTAAAAAGCAGGTCTTGGTCTAAATTTTTCTTAAAAAATAGTATAAATTCTTCGTAGTCGAGATAGTTTAAATTTATGTGCACAAAGCCATCAAGTGAGAGTGAAAATTCCTTGCTTGTAAGGATGATATTTTCGAGTGCAGCGTCCTTTAGAAAGTCTAAATTTACAAGATCAGCGGCTTGCAAATTTTCAACTGCGAGCACCTTTATTTGGGTGTTTTTTTCTAAAAACTCTTTTAAATTTGCTAAAAGCAAGGCTCTATCTATCCTTAGATCGTCTAAATTTATATAAAGCCTCTCCTCGCTTTTGTAATGGCTCAAAAACTCATAAACAAGGGCTGTTTTGCCACTTGATATAGCGCCAATGATAAGCGTCTTTGGCGAGATGATCTCATATTTTCTTGGGATAAATTTTGCATTTTTAATGGGCGCTTGATAGAGCGTTTCTAAACTTTTCAAATTTGACCTTTTTTCTTTTTGAAATTATAGCCAC
>NZ_CALACG010000342.1 GCF_937890585.1 uncultured Campylobacter sp. | reverse complement strand
CAAATATACTATAAGTATAAATGAATTAGAAGAAGAAATTAAGAAACTTAAAAGTAAAAATTCTATTATTAGCAATGAAATTACATTAAAAAATAAAGAAATTTTAATGTTAAAACATTATATCAGAAATTATGAGGGGTATAGTAAATCAATACAAGATTTATTTAAACTTTGTGAAAAAGAGAAAGACATAAAAAAAATGATATGTGGAACCCTTGGTGACTTAATATCTGTAGAAGATAAATATAAAAAGGCAATAGACACTGTTCTTTCTTCAAATTTACAAGGAGTTGTGGTTCATAATGATTTAGAAGCTAAAAAAATTATTGAAAAAATAAAAGAAAATAAAATAGGAAGAATTAATCTTTTTCCAATCTCAAAAATTTTATTTAAAAAAGAGTTGTTTGAGCACATTAGATCGTCAAATTCGTACAAGCTAAAGGCATTTAACATCCGCTCAAAGACCTCTTTTGCGTTTGGTATATAAAGTGGCGTATTTATTTGCAGGTGCGAATTTAGCGAGTTTTCCATCTTTTGTTTTAGAAAATAAACCGCGAGCTTAAGCGCATTTTCATAGTTTGAGGCAACCTTTACATCAAGCTTTTCAAAAAATAGCGAAACCTTTTGCGTAGCCCTAAATTTAGCCGTTTCAAACTCTCTTAAAAAGTTCTCAAAGCTCTGTCCAGCGTAGGTATTTATCGACTTTGTCTCAAAACTAGAGCTAAGCTCCTCAAAGCTACTAAAATTTTCATAGCGGGATTTGTAGATCAAAAACTCATTTTCTGGCTTTTTATAAAGCTCATCAAATGCCGATATTATCGCACTTTCAAGCTCTTTTAGATCTCTTTTGTAGCGCTTAAAAAACTTGCTAAAGACCACGTCCTCGTAGATGAGCTTTGAAAAGACCTCGTCGGTGTCAAGGCTGATCGCGTCAAAGCTCTCGCGCTTGTAAATTTCCTTGTTTAAAAGGGTCTTTGAGGCTGTAAATTTGGTCCTTGAAAATGGCTTTAAAAGCTTAAATATCTCATCCGCCGCAAGCTTTACAGCCTCATTCATATCGCTATATCGCAGGGCGATTTTAGGCTTAAACTCCTCTTTTATCTGCTCTAAATTCCCAGCAAGTTTGCCGTTAAAATCATCTAAAATTTCTTGCGCTTCACTATAAATCCTAAGCCTATTTTCCTGCTCGTTTATTAAGAAATTTACGATCTTTCTAGCCTTTGCTTTGATGAAATTTTCTTTAAAGCTCGTGTCTAAAAATGTCTCTTTTATCGCGCTTAATGCACCGGCGAAATTTGACTCCTCAAGCAAGCTCTCATCGCCATTTGTGATACCAAGAAGTGCTTGCTTTGACGAGATCGCTACGCGGCTAGCAAAGAGCTCTTTGTAGGTTTGCCCAACGTGCGCTAGTAGCGTGTTAAGCTCATCTTCGCTTAGTTTGTCTTTTTGATTTATTAGGCAGATCGCTTTTAGGTCGTTTTGCTCTAAAATTTCTTTTATGCTCTCAAGCTCGCTCGCCTTCGCAGCGTTGTTTGCAAGGCTTAGCCAGATCGCACCACAGACCTTTTTTAGGGTGTTTTTGGTCTCTTTTGTGTCGGCGTCTCGCAGCGAATTTAGCCCCGGCGTGTCGATGAAATTTATCTCTTTTAAAATTTCACTTGGCGCATAGAGTGTCATGCCACCGATCTGCTCGCTCATAGCGTTTAGCTCGCCAAGCTCGCTGCTAGCTAGCAGGCTCTCGCTACCGTTTGTAAATTTCACGCTTAGAAGCGGCAGTTTGGCGAATTTTAGCCGCACAGCTTTAGCGGTGACTGGCGTGAGGCCTGAGGGCAGGACGTCTGCGCCAAGAAGGGCGTTTAGGAAGGTTGATTTGCCGCTTGAAAACTGGCCGATAACGGCGATGAGCGGGGGCTCGTTTAGCGTATCGACAAGTAAATTTAGGCTCTCTTTTATCTGCTCACTTGCGTGCAGACTTGGGTCATTTAGCTCGTTTACCAGCCTTGCTAGCTCGCCCTTAAAATTACTCGTAAAAACCTTAAAATACCTTGCCTTGTAGGCGTTTATAAACTCATTGAACATCTTTTAGCTCCGTTAAAAGCGAGCAAATTTCATCTTGCAAGGCGTTTTGCTCTTTTAGTTTTAAAAGTGAGTTTTGATTTTGCGAGCTAAGCTTTTCTAGCTCATGATCTAACTCTTTTAGCCTCTTATCAAGTGTGGCTTTTTGAGTGGTTTGATAGGTTTTTATGAGATTTAAAAGGCGATTTTTTTCATGATCAGTTAAAATTTCACAAAATTGAGAGATATTTTTATCTTTTA
>NZ_CALACG010000341.1 GCF_937890585.1 uncultured Campylobacter sp. | reverse complement strand
GCCAAAAGACATTAGTGAGACGTAAAGCACGGGCAAGGAAAGGATGATAGCGATGCTAGCTCCGACCGCTGCGCCGCTAGATACGCCCAGAATATCGGGGGAGACTAAGGGATTTTTAAAAAGCCCTTGATACACGGCGCCGGCTGCGGAAAGGGCGGCTCCCACCAGCACCGCAAAGGCGATGCGAGGAAGTCTGATTTGCGTTATTACGGCGTGAGCTTGCTCGTTTGACGGCGGCGAGCCAAATAGCAAAGATTTTAAGCTAGCAAAAATTTCGGCCACACCCAGACCGTATCTGCCAAGAGTCAGAGAAGCAAAGGCGCAAACTATCAGCACAATCGTTAAAACGGCAAAAAAGGCTTTGTTATTCAAATTTTACCTCGCTTACGTCGTACCACATAGCGTAGCTTTTCGTCGTTCGGTAAAATTTAACCCCGCTACCATCTTTTACTAGCCATTTATCCACGTTTTTTCTATAAATTTTCTCTTTTTCTTTTGGGATTTCTCCGACTAATTTTAAAAATTCGTAAGCTTCGTCTTTACTCGTAAAACTTTTTTCATAAACGGTATCAAAGATACGTACGTTTACGTTTGCGCCCAGATCATAAAGCATATTAAAAGTGACGTTATAGCCAAACATTCTAGGATTTTCGTTTATAAAAGGAGGACGCTTAGATGCTCTTTCGTCGATGCCCGCAAGCAAATCCATCCAAATTTCTCTAAGGCTTGGATAGTCTTCTAAAAAGCTAGTTATGCATACGTATTTTTTAGCTACGTCGTTTAGCCTTTTTATATCGCCAAGACCAACTGAGCGAGAGGCGACGACGACGTCGTGCTTGCCGATTATTTCTAACGCGTCTTCGTCTAGCCAGCTTTTTTGCATAAATTTTATATTTTTTACGCCAGCGTTTTTGGCATTTTGCTTACAAAATTTAAGCATCTCTCCAAACGCATCAAGCGCGGTTAGGTTTTTAGCCCGTCTAGCCATAGGTATGCTAAGGCGTCCCGGTCCGCAGCCCACGTCTAGCACGCTATCTTCGGACGTTATCGGTAGAGCGTCTGCTAAAATTTGCGCACTACGCTTTTCAAGCTCAGCCATGCCGTTATACATCACAGCTACTTTATCCCAATCAACCGCGCTTCCGCCGGCTCCGTCTCTAGTCATAGGCGCAAATTTAAGTTCTCTAATCGCCTGCCAGTTTAGTAGTCCTTGCATGGTTGCTCACTTAAAATTTGACTTGAGCTGAAAGCATAAAGGTTCTGCTTTGTCCCAAGAAAAGCGAAGTTCCTCTAGCTGCGATCGCTCCATCTACGTCAGAAGGGAACATTCCTGCCCAATATTTTTTATCAAAGAGATTGTTTATGTTAAATCTTATAGTTGTCTCTTTGCCGAGCCAATTTTTAGTAGTATATCTAGCTCCAATATCAGTAGTAAAATAGTTATCTACACTATGAGCATTGGCATTATCAATATATCTTTTGCCTGTATAGTGGAAATTCGTTGTAAATGCAAGTTTGTTTGTGTTTGGCACAGCATAATCAAACAAGACATTTGCTTGAAATTTTGGCTCACCGATAACCGTTTTGCCTTCAGATACGCCGTCTTTGGCATTTTTTATCTTAGCATCAAGAAGTGTAAAACCGCCATAAACACTTAAAGTATCAACAAGCTTTCCTCCAGTAGTTAGCTCAAAGCCGCGGTTTCTTTGCGTGCCTTGTATTTTATACTCAGCTTTTGCTCCGTTGCCAATTAGATATGCTACTGGACGCTTAATCTCAAATACCGCAGCAGAAAGGTCAATCTCGCCTATTCTAGCTTTGGCACCTATTTCATATTGTTTGCTTCTCATAGGCTCTACTGTTAAAGTTTCACCCCTTCTAGGACCGTTTGAAAATGTATATGTTGTTCCTTCATTTGAGATACTATCTGCATAGGTAGTGTAAAGGCTTATATTTTCAACTGGCTTATAAACAAGGCTTACACCATAGTTAAAGCCACTTTTATCATAATTTTTCTCCTTAGAAGGATCTAGGTTGTAGCTCGTAAACCAGCTCCTTGAGACCGATAAGATCGTGCTAAAGTGGTCATTAAATTTAATATCATCAACGATAGATATGTTTTTCATATCGCTACTACTTCTTTTATATGTGCCACTGCCCTTTTTTACGTGAGGGTCGTTAAAGACTCTTGGATTATATAAATTTGATATGCCAAGATTTGCTCTGCCGCCACTATTTCGAGCACTATAAATAGTCCAACGATAGCCGTTTGTGGCAACAGCTAAGTTGTGTTTTAAAAATCCAGTTTGAAAATTTGTATTTCCCTTTAAAAACCAACTATCTACATCAAATCTACCAGATGCTCCGTTACCACCACTTTTAACAACCCTATAATCACCATTTTCATTTAAAAACGTCCCGCTTGTGCCGTACATATCACGGATCGCTTTTTGCCATTGGTAGCCACCTTCAAAGTACCAGTTCTCACTCGGAGCGTATTTTAGCTTCACGCTAGCCGTCGTAGTTTTTAGATGGTTGCCACCAAAAGTTTGTTCGAGCCCTTTTTTAGTG
>NZ_CALACG010000340.1 GCF_937890585.1 uncultured Campylobacter sp. | reverse complement strand
ATGCTAAGTAGCCTAAATTTCTCTTTGAGTGTAAAATATGCTTCCGCTCTCTTGTTGGCGTAAAGCTTCTCATTTGTGGCTTTGTATGAAAATTTTGCCTCTCTGACTATCCCACGCAAGCCAAAATCCACTAGAGTATCAAACACACCAGCACCAACGCCCACGCTGTCAATAAAAATAGCGTCTGGCTTATTCTCACTTCTTTCATATATTCCAAAAATCTCTCGCGCTAAGGCGGTAACACTATCAAGCCTAAATGTGTAAAAGTTTGTAACGCCGTATCCTTGTCTAATACAAAGCACGCTTTCATCATCCCCCTCACGTGCCACGTCTAGCCCCCAAACAATGCTAGCTTTTTCGTTTGGCATCTGAGTGCTAAAAGCATTTTCTATCAAAGCAAGGTTAAATAGCACGTTTGAGGTTGTATCTAAAAACTCGCCGTATATCTCTTGACGCACCACATCGCTATCTATACCGCCAAGCTCTGCCACCATTTCGTCTATTTGTTCTTTTTTTAGTAGTGGGTTATTAAAACTTGATATTTGATAATTTTTCCAGTCTTTCTCACCACTCATTCCACGTTTAGCAAGGTCATAAAAGCGGTTTTTGCCTTTTGGCACGCCGCCTATAAACGCTCTTGATTTTGGGTTATCTAGCAGCATTGCTCTTATGGCGTTGTCCCAAAGGTATGCATCTTTTAAGATAATGCCAGCTTCGTTTAGGATCACTATATCGTAGCCAAAGCCCTCGATATTTTCTGGGCGTTCCGCACTTCTCATATCAAGGTAGCCCTCGCCAATACTTAGCTTTTTGTCTTGTGCGTGAAATTTATATAGCTCTTTTGGTAGAGCTTTTAGCTCAGGCAAAAAATAGCGTTCATAATATCTTTGTAGGTTTGATGTGATAGTATCTACCCAAAGCACTTTTTTACCCTCTAAAAGCCACTCGATCGTGGCGTTTGCAATACCTTTGGTAAATCCTACACGCCGACCTTTTTCTATTGTTGTAAAGCGTGCGGTATTCTCAAAAAAGACTTCCTTTTGCCACGGCGTATAGGTG
>NZ_CALACG010000339.1 GCF_937890585.1 uncultured Campylobacter sp. | reverse complement strand
TTTTGAAACAGTCCGCCAGCGCCGTTGACGTTTTGGCGCAAGTGTTCAAATTGACAGATGAAGAACAGAAACGACTAGCAAATTTCCCAGTTGGGCAAGGCTTATTCTTCGCTGGACAAAATCACGTTCATATCCAGATTCAGGCTAGTGACACCGAATATAATTTGATTAATACAAATCCTGCATCACAACAAGTAAAACCGTCAGATTCACCGATCGGCGGCTACGGGGCAGTGTAAAAAAATAACGAAAAAATATGGCGCGAGTTGATTATACGACAGATTCCGAGACTGATAGCAGATTAAATCCTGCTAAACAGGCTCAATTTGATCAAATCGCAGCCGAGGTTGATAGCGGATCAGAACTAAGCGATCGGGAAAGAGACGCCATTAATGATCTTGAGTCTCAGTTTAATGATAATAATTCCGACCTCGACCCTAACCAAAATGATTCTGCCAGCGCTGCCGTTAATGACCAGGAATCTTCTATTCCTGACAACGGCTTTTATGAACCGTCCAATGACAAAAAACGAAATAATTTAAAATCTACCCTAAAGCTTGCAAAAAAAAGTAGAGGCATAATAGCTATAGTTGGTATTCTACTTTCTATAGCGGCTACTTTTTCGGCTCTTCTACCATTGAAATTAAATTCTTTACTAGACAATATAGATCAGCAAATCGGAAGTGTTGCTCATTATTCAGTAGAGGAGCGTTTGCAATATATAACCACACGCTGGTTAGCTATGAGAGTTATGAAAGAAGCTTACCCAGGGGACGAACATATAGTTTTCTGTAAGGGCGGCGGCATATTATGTTCACTAACTTCAACAAAATATTCTGTTTGGTTTGAAAAAATGCTTGATGCTAAATTTGAAAAAGAAGGCGTCAATGTAAAAGTAGTCATAAACTCTCACGGGCGTTCAGGCCTAGGAGGCAAGGCTTCTCATTTCACTATCAAAAACGTTAACAAAGACCTTGACAGTGTAATGAAAGGCGTAGAAAAAGAGGTTGGACATAAGGAAATAAGGAAAAGAATTAATAATGATATAAAACGAGTGCACGGTCGTAATTATTTAATGCGCTTTATATCCAAACGTATTCTATATAATAAATATGGCGTAAAATCGTTTAATATTATACCCGAAAAACATGTTAGAGCATGGAAAGATTTTAAAGCGAAAATTAAATCCGAATTCGCTTCTCGTGCCATCGGAAAAATATCACCAAAACTTGCCGCCGTCTTATCGTGTATTAATGGTAGAGATGCCTTAGGTTGTGCAGAAACACTCGATAAGGTTAAAACCAAACTAGATGGAGATGTAGAAAAAAAAGAGAATGCCCTTAAGGAAAAACCCAACGATCCTAAAGCAAAATTGGATTACGAAGCTGCTAAATCCAACAAAGATACTTTTAGTAAACTTACCGATAATCTAGCTAATGGCGACGGTCTTATTGCAAAAATAATAAACAAAGAGCTAATGAAAAAATTCACAACTGGTTCAGCTATCGTAGGAGCCATTGATATGGCTGCTGGCTTCATAGGCGCCCTAGATTCAGGTACTCTTGAAGTTATAGGACGAGCTCAAGTCGCCCAAACCTACGCCTCTTTCGCTTACGATGAAGGTATTAGTCCAGTTGTAGTAAATGACATGATGAAAACTGGAGACTTACAAGATATTCGATATTTAGAGCTTGCGACAAGTTTATTTGACGGGGCAGAATCATCACCACTGTACAGTGAAATTCAGGCTGGCGGGCTCACATCATCCATACTTCCAATCCTATCCGGAAACAGCGCATCAGCATCTGGCGGAATACGAACTAAATGTACTGTTGACGGCAAAGAGAAGGTTGTTACGTTAGATCCAGGCGAACTTGTTTGTCCTGAAAAGAAAGTTGTCCAGGATTATACAGCATTTACCAAAAATCCAGCATGGCAAGTGCTAGCCGCAGTAGCTAACTTTTGGAATAATTCTATAGGGGCTGTAATTGACATAGCTGGTGATATAGTATCTCAAATAACGGGACCTATTGTAAACTTTGTAACTCAATTACCTGGAATTAAGCAGGTAATGGACTTTTCGCAGGACATAATGGGCACCTTAGTGCAATGGGCGATTAGCTATATATTTAATATTCCAAACGTTGGCATTGACGCTCCAGGAAATAATAATTACGAAGCTCTAGTAGGCGCACAGATGGTCTCAACGGCGGATAGTCTAGAAAATGGTAAAACAGAGTCTGGGTCTGGTATCGGTGGTAAATTATTGAGCGATAATGAATTGGCGATGATAGCAACGAAAACAGAGCAAGAAGATAAGGAAGATTTTGAGCAACAGCCAATGCTAGCAAAGATATTTAATCCAAACTTAAGAAATTCAGTAGCAAATCAAATGCTTGCTATAATGCCAATCGGTAAAAAATCTGCCATTAATTTCTTAGCGAAAACACCAGCCTTATTACTATCGCCATTAATGCCGAACAATCGAGCTTCAGCGGCTACTAATAGATTAGCTGTCATGAAATCTATGGGAATACCTTGGTATGGATATACGGATCCTGAAGTGTTAAATGCCGACCCAAACAAATATACTGCAGAAACCTGTAAGACGTATGATGAAACTCGAAAGAAAAGCCTGGAAAGAGATAGAAGCACGGGGTATGTCGTTCCTGTTTACAAAACCTCCGATCCTTGTGCTTTAGAGGAGGTAGTAGCCGGCATACTAGCTGAAAGAGCTGGAGATACTGATAGTAAATACTATATTAAAGACCTTGGCGGTGGCGGTAATAGTTCAAAGTCTTCATCTTCAACTGGTGAAGCTGTCGGAGAACCCGAGCTGGAAGAGGCTCAATCAGGATGGGGTAATCATAGTAACGGCGAAATTCCAGACTCAGATCTGCAAACTCTAT
>NZ_CALACG010000338.1 GCF_937890585.1 uncultured Campylobacter sp. | reverse complement strand
GCGGCGTAGAGTGGGAGAGTTTTGATGCTCAGCCGGCTAAGCATATCTTTATGATCTGTGCACCTGCAAATGGAGCTGATGAGCATTTAAAGGCACTTGCAACACTGTCAACAGCTTTGATGAATCCTGATGTTAAAGGAAAGCTTGACAATGCTGCAACAAAGGAAGAAGTAAAGACAATTTTTGAAGACTTTGTAAAGTCAACCGAAGAGGTAAAAGAAGAGCCTAAGGAAGAAAGAGGCAGTGAAGGCAAGAAGTACATTATTGCTGTTACAGCCTGTCCTACAGGTATTGCGCATACATTTATGGCAGCAGAAAAGATAAAGGAAGCTGCCAAGGAAATGGGACTTGATGTAAAAGTCGAAACTAATGGACAGATAGGTGTTGAGAATAAACTGACAAAAGAGGATATTGACAGAGCTGTAGGTATTATCGTTGCAGCAGATAAGAAAGTGGAAATTGCAAGATTTGACGGACATCCTACTTTATTTACTAAGGTTGCTGACGGAATAAATAAGCCTAAGGAATTAATTCAAACTGTTTTGGACGGAAATGCAGCTATATATCATCATAGTGGTGAAAAGAGCAGCAGTGAAAGCACAGAGGGTGAGAGTGTAGGAAGAAAGATTTACAAGTATTTGATGGAAGGTGTCAGCAATATGCTGCCATTTGTAGTAGCCGGAGGAATACTTATCGCTCTTTCATTCTTCTGGGGAATCAATGCTTTCAATCCTGAGGATCCAAGCTATAATAAGTTTGCAGAACTTTTGTTCGTTTTAGGTAAGCTTTCATTTAGTATGATGCTTCCTATCCTGGCAGGTTTCATAGGAAGAAGTATTGCTGACAGACCAGGATTTATAGTAGGTATGGTAGGTGGAATCTTAGCAAATCCAAGTATACTTGGATTGCAGAGTGCAGAATGGCTAAGCTATACACCTTCAGGATTTTTGGGAGCCTTAGTAGCCGGATTTTTGGCCGGAGGTATAATATTTGCACTAAGATATGCATTTTCTTGGATTCCACGATCACTTGATGGAATAAAGCCTATATTCCTGTTTCCGGTACTTGGATCATTTATAATGGGTGTGCTGATGCTCTTTGTAATAAATGCACCAATGGCATTTATTATGACATCATTTAGGAACTTTATTGAAAGTATGAGTGGTGGTGAAAAGATTGTCTTAGGCTTTGTGGTAGGTTCAATGATGGCCATAGATATGGGTGGCCCTATAAATAAGGCTGCATATGTTACGGCAACAGCGCTTGTTACAACATCAGGAACTTCAGGCAGTGATGTGATGGCTGCAAGTATGGTAGGAGGAATGATACCGCCGCTTGCTATTGCACTTTCAGCTACGATTTATAAGAATCTTTGGCCTGAAACACAAAGAGGAAGTGCTCTTGTAAATTATGTAATGGGATTTGCATTTATAACAGAGGGAGCAATACCTTTTGCGGCAAGTAATCCTATAAGAGTAATACCGCCATTGTTCTTATCAAGTGGTGTGGCAGGTGCACTCAGCATGATTTTTGACTGCAGATCAAAGGCTCCACATGGTGGAATGTTTGCGGTTTTGGTAGGTGCTGTGACAAATCCTGTAATGTATTTGCTGGCATTAGTAATAGGAACTGTAATGGGTGCATTCCTGTTGATATTGTCACTGAATCTTGGAAAAAAGAAAGAAAACTAGAAATTACAGGCCTATGGGTTTTACCATAGGCCTGTTTATGAGTTAGAATATTTAAAATTTAATGGAGATAAGATGGAATTTAGAGCAATGAGAAGATTTAAACAGCTGCTGTCAAAAGAGGAGTGCGTTGAAATACTAAGGAGTGCACCAAGAGGAGTTATAGCTATGAATGGTGAGAACGGATATTCTTATGCTGTTACGATAAATCAATATTTTGATGAAACTGACGGTAGAATATATTTTCATGGTGCACTGCAAGGGCTTAAGGTAGATCTTTTGGGAAAGGATAACAAGGTATGTTTTACAACTACAGATGAGGGTCATATAGAAGAGGGAGACTGGGCAAATACATTCAAAAGTGTTGTATGTCTGGGGTATGTAGAAGAAATGAGAGACAAGGAAAAGATATATGAGCAGCTGAGGAGACTTGCTAAAAGATTTTATCCAAGTCCGGAATCCATTGAAAAGGAAATTGAAAGCGCAGGCAGCAGAGTGAAAATGTATGTAATGAGTATTGACCATATGACCGGTAAACTGGTGCATGAAAAGTAAAAAGGCTTTATATATGTGGAATAAGCGGATAGATTAGTATATAATTGGGATATAAATAAATGGAGGTAGTATAGTGCCTTTTAAGATTATAAGAAATGATATTACTAATGTAAAAGCGGATGCCATTGTAAATACAGTAAATCCTTACAGTTTTATAGGACGTGGAGTTGAGACTGCCATATATAATGCGGCAGGAAGCAAAGAGCTTTTAGAGGAGCGAAGAAAGCTTGGAAATTTATATCCGGGGGATGTCGGTATTACACCTGCATTCAATCTTGATGCCAAATACATTATTCATGTAAGCGGTCCTGTTTGGAAGGACGGAAGAAGTAACGAACTTACTATACTTAGGCAGTGCTATGACAAAGCGTTGCATATGGCAGTTGAAAATAATTGCAAATCTATTGCATTTCCTTTGCTTGCAACAGGTACATACAGATTTCCGGAAGAAATCGGTGTAGTTATAGCTGTAGAAGCCTTCACGGAATTTTTAAAAGAGTATGAAATAGAAATATTTCTTGTGGTTTTCGGAAGTGATGCGGTACGGGTTTCCGGTATTCTGGTGGATAAAGTTATAGAGTTTATAGATGATGACTATGTAGCGGCGGCCAATGCTACAGAGCATCTGCCGGTAGATGAAGATTACGACACATATGAAGATGATTATCACAATGAAGATGATGAGGAATATTTTGGTTACAAAGAGCCTCCATATCAGGATTGGAATGCAAGAGAAACAGAAGTAAGCGAACTTCAACAGGAGTATATACCTTCACCTTTAAACATACCGAATTTCTTGAGAAAGAGGAAGCCTGAGAATATTTCCGAATCACTGGAGGATGCATTAAAGAAGATATATACTGAATCTTTTGAAAAACATTTACAGCAACTTATAAACAAGAAGGGATTGAAAAACTCCGAGGTTTACGCAACTTCAAATATATCAAAGCAGTATTTTTCAAAGCTTCTAAAGGGAAAGGTAAAGCCTTCAAAAGAGAAAGTACTGGCACTTGCAGTCGGACTTAGATTGAATATTGATGAGACTGTGGACTTTTTAAGAATTGCAGGATATGCACTTTCACCTATTTCACAGACCGACAAGGTGGTGGAATACTTTATCAGGAATGAAGATTACAATGTAATAAAAATAGATATTGTGCTCTTTGACTTTGGATTGGAACCGCTTTCAAGTTAAATGTAAAAGGTCGCCTTAGGGTTGACCTTTTTTCTTTTGATTGATGTATCATAAGACTACAAAACAAATTTGAAGGAGAAATCTTATGAAAAAGACATTAACAGAAATAGTTTATATTTTGGACAGAAGTGGATCGATGAGCGGATTGGAAGCAGATACTATAGGTGGATTCAATTCAATGATTAAAAAGCAAAAGGATACAGAAGAGAGTGCATATATTTCAACAGTGCTATTTGATGATAGAAGCAAGGTGATTCATGACAGAGTACCTATTGAGAAAGTTGATGAAATAACATCTAAAGAATATTTTGGTAGAGCTTGTGACTTGGGCTTACAAGGCGGTTGCGACTTATACAAAAGCTTAAATGAACAAGGATTTTAACCAACCTTATATCAGTTTGTTTATATTATTTCAAATGCAAGTCACCCAATTCAATAAAAATTTAGCCAAAAAGTACTTTGGCAAGTCCTGCGAGCTAGGCAACGACGAAGACTGCCAAATTTACAATGCTCTATAAATTTAATGCACCTGCCCTTTTGGACCCTTGCTCTTTGGGGTCTTATGTGAAAAGTAAAAAACATCAAGCGTAAAAGCAACGAGTATAAGTCCAACAATAGCCAAAGTCGCGTCCATATTACCTACCTTTTAAGTCCATTTACTATCTCTAACATCGAATCACTCGTAGTTATCGCCTTTGAGTTTGCCTCGTATGCGCGCTGACCAGTGATAAGATCAGTCATCTCTTCAACAAGTTGCACGTTACTCATCTCGACAAAGCCTTGTCTAATGGTGCCAAGTCCGTCAAGGCCTGCTACACCTACCACCACGTCGCCACTAGCGCTTGTTTGAAGGTAGTTGTTATCTCCCATCGAGTGAAGACCGGCTGGGTTTATGAAATTTGCTAGCTCGATCTGACCTATCTGAGCCATGTCGGTTTCGCCAGCTTGAAGCACTGAGACGGTACCGTCTGTGCCTATTGAAATTTGCGTCGCATTTGCAGGGACAGTGATCTGAGGGATGAGCTGGTAGCCGTCGCTATTTACGATCGTGCCGTTTGCATCAAGCTTAAATGCGCCGTTTCTAGTATAAGCCGTCGTGCCATCAGGGAGTTGAATTTGAAAAAAGCCGTTGCCAGCTATGACCATATCTAGGTTGTTGCTAGTCTCTTTAAAATAGCCCTGAGAGAAAATTTTATTTATCGCTGTTGGGCGCACGCCAAGGCCTACTTCGATGCCTGTCGGGCTTGTGGTAGTCTGGCTTGTCGCCGTGCCTGCGTACTCCATGACTTGATACATAAGATCGGCAA
Source organism: uncultured Campylobacter sp. (assembly GCF_937890585.1). Lineage (GTDB taxonomy): Bacteria > Campylobacterota > Campylobacteria > Campylobacterales > Campylobacteraceae > Campylobacter_A. Next base: position 3,365 of record NZ_CALACG010000338.1, on the reverse strand, counting down.
ATTCAGCTCTATTTTTCTTATATCCATAGGTATTTACGTTTGCGATGTTGTGTGAGGTTACGTCTATCTGCGTCTGCTCGGCGATCATGCCAGTGGCCGCAGTGTAAAGTGATCTCATCATAGTTTTATCCTTTTATTAAGCTTTTAGGGCTAGTTTTTGAACAGCATCTTGGTTAAGGTCAGTCATGTGGCTTGTCATAACCTTTTGATACATATCAACTAAGCGCTGGGTTTCTATAAGACCCACCATTTCTAAGACTGGATTTACATTTGACATTTGAGCGTAGCCTTGCATCACGCTGTCAGCCTCGTCAAGCTCGGTTATGTCGTTAAAATTTCTCGTTTCAAAGAGGTTGTCGCCAACCTTTTTAAGGTCTCTTATCTCTCTTGGCTGAGCGATGTAAAATTTAGAAAATTGATTGTTATTTGAGTATAAATTTCCATTTTTATCAACGGTTAGCACCTCGCCTTGTGGCACTTGGATGCCTCTTTGACCTGGATTTTGCGCTTCATAGCCACTTGGTAGTACCCTATAACCCTCTTTTGTGACGATGTAGCCATCCGCGTCAAGGCTAAAAGAGCCATTTTTGCTTAGTTTTACGCCATTTGGAGTATCGACTAAGAAAAAGGCATCGTCTCTTTTTATCGCAAAGTCAAGCGTGTTTGAGCTGTATTTAAAGCCACCAGCACTAAAATCGGTGTATTCTTCGCTCACTTGTGGCACACGATCAAGCGTTCTATTTAGAAATTTAGCTCCGTCTTTTGTATGATTTTTAAGCGGAAGCTCATCTTGCGTCTCTTTAAAAATTCTCGCAAAGTCGCCGATGACTACGTCGTTTCGTTTGTAGCCGATCGTATTTACATTTGCAAGGTTGTTTGAGATGACATTTAGTCTGTTAAACTGCGTTACCATGCCAGCAGTGGCTTGATAATAACCATTTTGCATAAATTTTCCTAATCAAAATTTGATTTTTATAGCTACTAAGCAATCATCGTTCCAACTTTCTTTTTATACACTTTTAAAAAATTTTGGGTATAATCCACTTTCTTTTAACCAACACTTAAATCACAATGATACGATTTGAAAGGAAATTTATGAGCGCCGCAAAAGACTCTTTTTCTCAGATAGAAGAGCTTTTTGTTGAAAATGCAAAAGGCTTTTTGACATACGAAAAATTAGTAAAATTATTAGACAAAGCTCCGACGGCTACGGTAGTAAAAAAGATAGAACAACTAGCAAAAACAAACAAAGTTCAGCTCATCACATCTGCTGAAGCTGCAAAGCTTAGAAATTTAGCTGACGCCAAAAAACGTCAAGAAAATGCTCAAAAAAGTGATCAAGATATCGACGAGGACCTCGATCTTTCAAGTGAGAGCGACCTTTTAGAGTGGTCAAGATCAGATAGTCCAGTAAGGATGTATCTAAGAGAGATGGGTCAGATCGCACTTCTTACAAAAGAAGAGGAGGTGGAGATCAGCAAGAGGATTGAGCTTGGCGAAGATATCATCATCGACGCATTTTGTTCGGTGCCGTTTTTGATCGATTTCATACTTGATTACAAAGAGCCGCTCATCAATAGAGAACGCCGTGTAAAAGAGCTTTTTAAAAGCTTTGAAGATGAGAGCGAAAATGAAAACGAAGATGGCGAAGAGGATATAGATGAAGAGGACGAGGAGAACGAAGAGAACGAAGCTCCTAAAAAATCAGCCAAAAACGACAAGCGCGCAGAAAAAGTTATAGAGAGCTTTAAAGCCCTTGAAAAGGCTAAAAAAGAGTGGCTAAAGACCGCGAACAAGCAAGATAAAGTAGAAAGCGACGACACAGCTTCAAAGATGACGCTTGCGTTTAAAAAGAAAATTTTAAAAGAGAAGCTGATGGACCTTGGCCCAACAAGTAAGCTAATTAGCGAGATCGTAAAATCAATGGAGACAGCACTAAAAAGCGACGATGAATTTGACAGAGAGCTAAAACGCTTGGAGTATCGCTTACCGATGTTTAGTGACGAGCTTAAGAAAAATCACAAAAGCATATTAAAAGATATCATCAAGCTTAGCAAAGAAGAGATCGCAGCTCGCGTGCCAGAGGCTACGATGGTCTCAACATACGTCGAGATCAAAAAACTTTTTACGACAAAAGAGGCGAGCAAACAAGGCTTTGACCTTGAGCCAGCAAGACTAAAAGAAATTTTAGAGCAGATCAAACGTGGAAAGAAAATTTCAGACGAAGCAAAAGCTAGAATGGCCAAGTCAAACCTCCGTCTAGTCGTAAGTATCGCGAAACGCTATACAAACAGGGGCTTGCCGTTTTTAGATCTCATCCAAGAGGGCAACATCGGCCTTATGAAGGCGGTTGATAAATTTGAATATAGAAAAGGCTATAAATTTTCAACCTACGCCACATGGTGGATCCGCCAGGCTATCTCGCGTGCGATCGCCGATCAGGCAAGGACGATTAGGATACCTATCCACATGATAGAGACGATCAATCGTATCAACAAAATCAACCGAAAATACCTCCAAGAAGAGGGAAAAGAGCCTGACGTAAGCGTCATCGCAAAAGAGGTCGGACTAAGCGTTGATAAGGTAAAACAGGTGATAAAGATCACAAAAGAGCCTATCAGCCTTGAAGCTCCGATCGCAAACGAAGAGGACGGTAAATTTGGAGATTTTGTTGAAGACAAAACTTCTCTATCACCGATAGATCAAATTTTAAAAAGTGACCTTAGAGAGCAGATCGACGATGTGCTCTCGCAGCTAAATGAGCGCGAAAAGGCGGTTATTTCCATGAGATTTGGCTTGCTTGAAGATGAGAGCGACCGCACACTTGAAGAGATCGGCAAGGCACTAAACGTCACTCGTGAGCGTGTCCGCCAGATAGAAAGCTCAGCCATCAAAAAACTAAAACATCCAAAAGTTGGTAGAAAACTCAAAAACTACATCGAGGGCTAACAAGCCCTGCCCTTTTGGGCATCTGCGCCTAAACTCTTTAAATTGATAAATTTATATCCTAATCTATAATCATGTTATTTTTACACTCAAAGCGTCAAAAAATTTAGTAAGAAATTTAATGCTTTTGTATAGCGTTTTGCCCTACTTTGGTGTATATACTCTTGCCTAGACAGCTTTTCTTTTGGTAAATTACTAGCGTCTATACCCTTTAAAGGACTTTCTCTTTGAAAAATTTATAGCATATATACTCAAAAATTGTTTTAAACATTACATATAGCTCTCATCTTAAAGTATAATTAATCTAACCTTCGTTTTGAGGGTACACTTGCTACAAAAATAGATAAAAAAAGGTACATAAGCTATAAAAATAGATAAAAAAAGGTACACTTGCTACAAATTTTCAAATGAGAAATATC
>NZ_CALACG010000337.1 GCF_937890585.1 uncultured Campylobacter sp. | reverse complement strand
GAACATGCACTAAGGCCCGCCTTTTTCTCCAAAAGCACTCCACACTCAAGTCCTGCGTGCACGGCTGTTATTCTTGCATTTGGCTTATAAATTTTTAGCTCTTCTAGGATGTCGTTTGCAAATTGATCATTTATGGGCTTCCAAGCTGGATTTCTATCTTTTGAAATGACGTTAAAACCGACCGCCTTTGCAAGCTCAGAAATTTCAAATTCCATCCTATTTAGGCCGTCTTTACTCATTGACCTTGCGAAAAACTCCACTTCAAGCGTGCCGTCATCTTTGATCTTTGCTAAAGAGAGGTTTACGCTATCTTGCGGTATGCCTAGCTCGCAGTTGTAAGCTCTTACGCCTTGTGAAAATGAGTTGATAAGAGCTAAAATTTTCTCGCCATTTTCTAAAATTTCATCTCCCACGCCAAGCTTTTTCACGCTTAAATTTTCGCACTCGCTCTTTAACTCCTTATCACTTAATACAAGCGCAGTTGCGCTACTTGGGATAGAGTTGCTTCGCTCGCCACCTTCAAATTTAACAAGCTTGCAGCCATTTTTAGTCACAAATGTAGCCAAAACCTTGATCGCATTTGGGATATTTTTATGTATCTCGTTGCCAGAGTGTCCGCCAGGTAGGCCGCTCACTTTTACTTCATAAAGCGTGCTCTCTTTTGTTTTTTTGCTATTGAGCGCAATAGTAGCAAATAAATTTACACCACCAGCGCAGCCGATAGTGACGCGGTCATCTTCTTCGCTGTCTAAATTTAAAAGCTTATCGGCTAAAAGATCGCCGCTAAAACCAGCAGCTCCGACCATGCCGACCTCTTCGTTGTTTGTAAAGAGGCACTCAATGTCGTCAAATTCGCTTATCATCTGCATCATTATAGCCACGCCTATGCCGTTATCAGCGCCTAAAGACGAGTTTTTAGCCCTCATGTAGCCATCATCGCCATAAACGATCTCTATCTTTGGCGCATCGCCCATGCAGACCATATCGTAGTGGCTTTGCAAGCAAATTTTTGGCTTGCCTTTAAACGCATGAACGTTGCCAAAGCTGTCGACCACGACTTCACAGCCCTTATCTCTTGCAAAATCAGCTAAAAAATCACGCATCTTATCAGTCTCATAACTGCAGTGCGGTATCGCTGCAAGTGTCTCAAATTTCGTTAGAACTTCGCTCTTTGACATATTTGCCTCCCTTAAATTTATTTTATCTCGCCCTTATAGCCAGTCGCATCAACCGCCTTTAAAAGCTCTTTTTCATCGACCTTGTCATCTGCTATAACGACAGCTTTTCGCTCTTTTAGCGACACGTCTGCCTTTTTTACGCCCTCAACGCTAAGTGCGGCCTTTCGCACTATCGCCGTGCAAAGCGGACAGTGCATGCTGGGTACTGAAATCTCTATCGTTTTCTCAGCGTAGCAACTAAGTGCAAGAAGGGCTAAAACTAAAATTTTACGCATAAATTTCTCCTAAAAGCTCCGGATATGTAAGGAGTAAAAGCAAAATCACTCCAAAAAGTATATATATAAGTATCCATTTTTTCTTTTTATAGCTTAGGTTGCAGCTTTTTGGCTTGTAAAACAGAGCGATGCCTGAGATCACAAAGCAAATGACTGCCACGACGCTTAAAGGGACGCGGTACTCGTATAAATTTTGTGTCCAAGATAGAAATGAAAAAGATGTGCCAAAAAGCAATAAAAGAAGTGCCGGCAAGCAGCACAAGGTAGCGCCGATAGCACTACCTATGGATGTTAGTATCAGCCAAAAGGCTCTCATTTTAGCTCTGTTGATACGTAGTCGTAGCTAAATTCTTTTGGCGAATAGTAGTTTTGCGTGTTGCCATCAACTTCAGCGTATGGATAGCCAAAGTTATTTAGCGGTGTTTGCTCTGGAGTTGGCTTTAAGATAAAGTCACGTCCGTAGTTAAAGCCTATCCAGCACATCTCCCAGTTGCCAAAGCAATAGTCCCTAACAGCTACGATCTTAGCGTCATCGTTTGTAAGCTTCTCGCCCAGTCTTACCTTTGTAACGTCTGCTGGATCAACCGGTATCCAACCATAGCCTTTTAGATAAAACTCAGCCCTGCAGTGCTGTCCGCCTGAAATTTTAGCTACGCCATCTTTTGCGCTACCCATTTGGTCTGAAAATCTAGACTGACCAACTCTAATGCCAAAAATTTCTCTAGCAGGGATGCCGACTGATCTGCAAAGTCCCACAAAAACTGAGTTTATGTCGGTGCATTTGCCAACTAGCTTGCCACTTTCTAGGATGGCTTTAACATCGCCCGTGCCACATCCAATGACGCTGTTATCACGCTGCATAGTGTTTGCAACCCACGTATATATCGCTTTTGCGCGCTCCAAATCGCCCTTTAAATTTCCAACGATCTCAAGCGCTTTTGCCCTTACGACGCCGTCAGTTGGGATGTGTGAAGTTGGTTTTAAAAACTCCAAAACAGCAGGATCGACCTTCTCATTTGGATCGAAATTTACCTTGCTAAAGTCGGTATTGCGCTCTGTTGTTTGGATCTTAAACTGGATATTTAAAATAGGTCTTTGCTCATTTTCTTCAAATTCGCCATACATTGTTGGTATTAGCGTGTCTGAGATATAGACGTTTTTAGCGGTTGTGTTTATGACGTAGTCTTGGGTTAGTTGCTGATAAGTGGTGCTTAGCGGAAGGGGCAACCAAATTCTTGAGCTTTTGCCCTTTTCAAGCAGCTGGTGTTTGAAATTTACGTCAAAATTTCTAACTACTGGGTTTGCTGGCTCGTCGCTAGCTAGAGTGACACTTGGAAGCAGACTTGCTGCACCTAAAAAACTACTGAATTTAAAAAAATCTCTTCTTTGCATAAAATGCCTTTTGCTTAATCTTAGCCAAACTTGGCTCTAAAACTGCCTGCTATTCTAGCATAAAATTTTTATTTATGATAAAATCCGCCACATGAAAAAGATTATATTTTTAGGCTTTATAGCGCTATTTTGCAACGGTTGTCTTTATATGAATGAGCGTGGAGTTTCGACTCAGTATTATAACGATTGTAAAGAGTATTATGACGCGACTGGCACCTACCAAAAAGAGTGTCCGCACAACATCGTCGACTGGAAATAGCGTGGATCTTAGCAAATTTAACGAGCAGCAAAAGCAAATTTATAATAGGATAGAAAATTTAGCAAATTTTGATTGCGAATTTAGCCTCTCTGATAGCGTAAATGTCAAATTTAAAAATTTAGACCAAGCCAAAAAAGATGAAATTTACAACCTCGCCCTTAGCCTAAAGCCTTGGCGAAAAGGGCCATTTTTACTTGATGATATATATATAGATAGCGAGTGGCAAAGTTTTATTAAATTTAACATCCTAGCGCCCCACCTAAATTTAGCTAACAAAAGCGTGGCTGATGTGGGTTGCAACAACGGATATTATATGTTTAAGATGCTTGAGTACGGCCCAAAAAGCATAACTGGATTTGACCCTAGCGTGCATACATATTTGCAGTTTAAGTTTTTAAATAAATTTATCCGCTCAAATATCGACTACGAGCTTCTTGGAGTAGAGAGCTTGCCTGAATACGCAGCGAAATTTGATACCATTTTTTGCCTTGGTGTCATATACCATAGAAGCGATCCTATAAAGATGCTAAAAGAGCTAAAAACCGCGCTAAATCCTGGCGGCGAGCTATTTTTAGATACGATGTATATAGATATGGCGGGCGACTTTGCACTTACGCCAAAAGATAGATACTCCAAAATTCCAAATATCTACTTTGTGCCAACGCTTAGCGCACTTGAAAACTGGTGCGAGAGGGCTAAATTTAAGGACTTTAACCTGCTTGATACAAAGGCGACTGATCTAAACGAGCAGCGAAAAACGCAGTGGATAGACGGAGAGAGTCTTGGAAATTTCTTAGACCCAGACGACAGCACAAAGACCATCGAGGGCTATCCAGCACCAAAAAGAGCCTATGTAAGAGTTAAAATTTAAGGATAAATATGGCAGATGAAAATATTTTTGAAGCAAAAGACGAGTCGCAAATAATCCTCCCAGAGGACGAAAACCCGCTAAGAAACGAGATAAAAACAGCTCCTTTAACAAAGCTAAATTTTAGTGGAACGGCATTTTTACTTGAGAAAAATCACGCAAAAACTAGATTTTTTACCACGGCTGACATGGTAAGTGACACTGAGGGGCTCATACATAGCGGTTTTGTCTTTATGGGGGCTAACTACGCAGCACTTTTAGCTATAAATGAAGAGTTTTGCGTTAGCATCGGAGCTAGGATAAATTTCTTTGGACCGCTCAAACTTGGCGATGTGGTCGAATTTGACGCACAAGCAAGGTTTGAAGAGAGCAGAAAAAGAGAGGTAAAAGTTATAGGCTACGTAAAAGAGATCAAAATCTTTGAGGGCGTCTTTCAGCTAGTCACACTTGAAGAGCATATCTTTGTCACTCAGCAAAAAAATATCCAAAAAGAAGCCGCTATAAGACAAAAGAAAGAGCGCGACAAGGCGCAGGCCCAAGGCTAGCCTCAAATTTAACTGATGAGATATAAATTCTCATCATTTGCTTCAAATAAATTCAAATTTTAAAAGAGAAATTTTATCTTGTTATCTCAATTTGTTAAACGATCGGTAACAAATTTTTGAAAATTTAGTGAATTTTAAGCTTAAAAATTAATTTTCTGTGTTAATATCCTTTCAAAACTTTTTTATCAAAAGGAGATTCAAAATGAAACTTACAAAAGTTAGCTTAGCTGCTTTGGTTGCTTTAGGTGCATTTTCAAGCGTTGCAAGTGCAACTCCACTTGAAGAAGCTATAAAAAATGTAGATCTTTCAGGATATGCAAGATATCGCTATACAAACGATCATACTAAAAAATCAGTGCCAAACACAGAAGCCACAAAAGGTAGCAATGCTGGTCACGTATTTAGAATGCAAACAGCATTTAAGGCTGCGATCGATGACAACTTCTTTGGTGTTTTACATTTGAGATATGAAGCAAAAGACATTTCAGGAGATAATGTTAAAAGCGGAACAGACAAAACAGACACAACTGGATCGTTTGGTGTATATGAGATGTATCTAGGCTACAAAGTAGGCAACACTACTATTACAGCTGGTAAACAGCTACTTGGCACTTTCTATGATGCAAAAGACCTAGTAGGCACAGGACTTAAAGTAGTAAATACTGATGTTCAAGGTCTTACATTAGCGGCAGCAGCATTTGATGCCATAGAGTCAGAAGATATGGATATAAGTGGCAAGTTAATAACAGATGTTTTAGCTAAGGGTGTAGTGCATGATGCTCCATCAAACATCTATTACCTAGCAGCTCTTGGCAGCTATGATCCTCTTTCATTTAAAGTGGCTATCGCAAATGTTCAAGAAGTAGCTACACTTTATGGTGCAGACCTTGGCGTAGACTTTAGTATAAACAATGATGTAAGCATTAATGGTAAAGCTCAGTATGTTCATAATGATGCAGACCATGAGCTAGTAGCTAATGCAGACTTCTGGGCACTTCAAGCAGGTATTAAAGCATTTGGTGCTAAATTTAACGCTGGTTACCTAGACTTTGATGCTAAAAACAAAGAAACAGATGTAAAAAATAAAGACAAAGTTTCATTTGTAACTCTTGATGGAAATGGTGATCTAATCAATCCAGCAAAAATCCTAAATGGTGGAATGAGTGGTAGCAGACAATTCTATAATAATATCAAAGGCAACAACGACTACTGGTTTGTTAATGGTGGATACAGCATAGATAAATTTGGCTTTGGCGCTGGATATACTAAAGGTAAAGGTCACAGCTTTGCACTTGGTAAAGATAGAGCAAAAAGAGACGAGTGGTATCTTGATGCTAGCTACAAATACAGCAAAAAACTTACATTCCTTTCTTGGTATGCATTTGCTAAAGACAAAAAAGATGGTGCTAAATTCGAGCAAGATCGTATAAGATTTGAAGCAAAATATAGCTTCTAAAAACCTACATCCGAGCGAGCTTTCGCTCGGACCTCTTTAAATCCTTAATCCAAATCAGCAATCCTTTCAAATAAAATAAATATAATGCCAAACAAAAAGGGCAAAAAATGTATCTTTTCTCTCTAATTACGCATTTAGTTTGTGCCATTATTTTTATTGGTTATGTATTTTTCGATGTTTGCATATATCCATTTGCCAAAAAAACGATAAATCCCCAGACGCTTGAAGCTGTCAAAAAAGCCTATACAAAAGGTAGCGCAGTAGTTTTTGGCACGGCATTTTTACTGCTTTTGATAAGTGGAGCTTTTATGGCAAAAGACTATCTTGGAGGCGAGCATGGCTGGTGGCAAAGCGACTTTCAAAAGCTTTTGCTAGCAAAGATCGCGGTTTTGCTTCTCATGTGCCTTGTCACTTTTATCTCAGTTCTTAATGTCACTTTCTTAAAAAAGCCAGATCCATTTGGCAAATTTTCACACCTCATAGCCCTTGTGCTTTGTCTGATGATGGTCGTTTTGGCTAAATTTATGTGGTGGCTTTAGCAAAACTTGGCCGTAAATTTAAAGCACAAAATTTACAGCCAAGTCTAATTTTCAGTCGATACTCTTTAGCTTATCTTTATTAAGCCCCTCTTCTATGCGCTTTATCTCTTCACTTCCGTCCCTTACGACGTTTTTGTCAAATTTCAAGTAGTCATATATCTTTTTTGGGTATTCAACGTGAGTTAGGATAAATTTAAAAACATTTAGCCTCGCCTCTTTTTTATTGTCACTTGAGACGATCACCCACGGCGAGATGCTATTGTGAGAGGCTAGCAGCATCGAGTATTTGGCGATGGAGTACTGATCCCAAAGTTCTTGCGCTTTTTGATCTACTGGAGAGATCTTAAACTGCTTTAGCGGGTCGTTTAGACGCTCTTTAAAGCGCTTTTTTTGCTCCTCTTTTGTGATCGAGAGGTAAATTTTAAAAAAAATGATGCCTGAGTTTATGATCATCTCTTCAAATTTTGGCACTTCACGCAAAAATTCCTTATGCTCAGCCTGCGTGCAAAAGCCCATCACAGGCTCAACCCCAGCCCTGTTGTACCAGCTCCTATCAAAGATGACGATCTCGCCAGCGCTTGGCAGGTGCGTCACATATCTTTGAAAGTACCACTGCGTCTTCTCGACATCACTTGGCTTTGTAAGCGCCACGATACGGCAACCGCGTGGATTTAGATGCTCAGTTAGGCGCTTTATCGTGCCACCCTTGCCGGCTGCGTCTCGCCCCTCCATTAGCATAAGCACTCTAAGTCCCTTGTCTTTGACATGATTTTGGAATTTTAAAAGTTCTATCTGAAGCAGTCTTAGCTCTTCTTCGTAGCCAAGCTTATCGCTCTTATGGTGTTTTTTATCCTTTGACATCTTCGCTCCTTCTAAAATTTTCAAGATTTTACTATAAAATAGAATAAATTTAAGAATTTAGACTAAAATCATCTCTTTTGATTTAGCAAGGATTAGCATGTTTTTTAAATTTATTTTTTCTCTTATTTTGTTTGCAAGCTCACTTTTTGCCGAGGTTTTAGATGTTAGCAAGGCATTTGTTTTAAGTCCAAGTATCGACGAACAAGGCGTTGAGATCAAGTTTAAATTTGGCGAAAATATCTACCTTTATAAAGATAGCTTTGAGGTTAAGCTTGGCGAAGAGAAGATAAATTCTTTGCTAAATATGCCAAAGAGTGAAAACACTGGCGAATACGAAATTTACCCAAAAGATTTTTCGCTGTTTATCCCGCTAAATTTAGTAAAAGAGCATCTTAAAAACAGCAATGCTAGGCTAAATTTAAGCTATCAAGGATGTGCTAAAAATGGCATCTGTTACCGCCCGCAAACTAAAATTTACGACATCTTTGAGAAATTTGGCAAATTTAGCATCATAGCCTTTGAAAAAGAGCAAAAAGATGAAACCAATCCTGAATTTACCGAGTTTTCAGAAGATCAAAGCATTGCAAACGAGCTAAGCAGCAAAAACTTTTTTATCTCGCTTGCCACTTTTTTTGGCTACGGCCTCCTACTCTCGCTCACACCTTGCGTATTTCCGATGATACCGATCTTATCAAGCATCATCGTCTCAAAGGGCGGCAGCCTAAATGCTAAAAAAGGCTTTTTGCTCTCGCTAGTTTATGTAGTTGCGATGAGCCTTGCTTACGCGCTTGCTGGCGTTGGAGCAAGCCTACTTGGCTTTGGCATCGCAGGGGCTTTGCAAAACATCTACGTGCTCGGCGCATTTGCGGCCATTTTTGTCATCTTAAGCTTTAGTATGTTTGGCTTTTACGACATCAAGCTGCCCTCTAAATTTGAAAACTTGATCAGCAAAAAATCACAAAACAGCTCGGGTCTCATCGGCGTTTTCATCATGGGCTTTGCCTCTGCGCTCATCGTTTCGCCCTGCGTGGCAGCACCACTAGCAGGCGCACTTCTTTACATAGCGCAAAGCGGAGACGCACTTTATGGAGGCATCATGCTCTTTGTTATGGGGCTGGGCATGGGCGCACCGCTTCTTGTGATAGGGCTAAGCTCTGGCAAGCTCCTGCCAAGACCTGGTGGCTGGATGGATGAGGTCAAAAAACTCTTTGGCTTTTTGATGCTCATCATGGCTGTTTGGATCCTCGCGCGCGTGCTTGGAGCGTTTTTTGAGCTACTTGGATATGGCGTCATAGGTGTCTTTGCGGCAGTCTATCTGGGCGCATTTGAAGCGACAAACGGTGGCTGGGCTAAATTTAAAAAAGCGCTTTGCGTGCTAGTTTTTATCTACTCACTCATGCTAATAATTGGCGCATTTTTAGGCTCAAAAGACGCATTTTCGCCGCTTTCTGGGCTAAATTTAACAAAAAATGAGAGCGAGCTAAATTTCAAACAAGCTAGAAATTTAAACGAGCTAAATGAGATGTTAACAAACTCAAGCAATCCAGTGCC
>NZ_CALACG010000336.1 GCF_937890585.1 uncultured Campylobacter sp. | reverse complement strand
AATTCATTCATTATTTTAACTGCTGAAGCCTCTCGCGTTTTGAGCCTATCTGAGTGATCTGTATGCCAAAGTTGCCATCTATTATGACCACTTCGCCAAGTGCGATCACCTTATCTCCTATCAAAATTTCAAGCGGGTCGTTTGCGAGTTGATTTAGCTCGATGACTGAGCCTATATCCATAGTGAGCACATCTTTTAAGAGCATCCTTTTTGAGCCGATACGAACGCGCATTGGTAGCCTTACGTCCATGATAAGGCCGATATTTCTCATCTCTTCAGCGCTAAAGTCGCTCTTAGCGTTGTGAGCTGGTGCTTGCGCTGCTGGTGCTTCAACCTTTGCTGGCTCGAAAAATCTCATAAGTGCGTGGTCGCAGACAAAGGCCATGTGCTCGTTTAGATCTTCGATCTTTACATTAAATAAAAATAGTTTTTCAAAAACGCTAAAATCAAGTGATGAATTTTCGTCTAAGAAATTTACATTTACCACTTCAAAGCTGATCTTTGGCATGCCTTTTTGTGCTCCAAGAGAGGTGCTAAAGGCGCTAAAAAGGTTTGAAAATATCTCTTTTGCAGCGTCAAGCTCGTCGCTTCCGAGGTTTTCATTACGTGAAATTTCCTCCTCACCCATCATCCACTCGCTAACCGCACTTATGAGCACCGGCGTACAAGCGATCTCGGCTTTAGCATTGAGCTCGCCGCTTAAGATCACGCTAGCCATGACCACTGGCGGCTTTATGCCATTTTGTGCTGGCGCGTCAAATTCATTTCTCTCGCCGATCTCTGGCACTCTACCAGTTAGCCCTTCAATAGTCGCTTTTAGCTCATTTGAAAAGATATTAAAAAACTCATTCGTCATTATCTTCGCTCTCTTCTTCGTTTAAATTTTCATTTGCTTCGTATGCCATCAGCTTGGCTTTTCGCTCTTCTTCGTATCTCTCTAGGATGTGCTTGATCTCGTCTTTATCAGAGCGTATTAACTGCTCGATCTTGATAGACTTTCTAAATCTATGAAGTCCAACCTCAGCTAAAAATACCTCTTTTTTATCGATACAAACGATCGCTTTATCGTCAGCACCTCTATCAAGCCTTAAGATATCGCCCTCTTTTAAATTTAAAAACTCATTTACGCTTACTATTGACTTTCCCAATATCGCTTCATAAAGCACCTCAGCACGGCCGATGAGCGTTTTTAGCTCTTTGTTTCTACTCTTTTTAGCGCTCGTTTCACCAAGCATGATGTCCCTGTTTGCAAGACGCGATAGGATAGGCTCTAGGTAGATGACTGGGTAGCATAAATTTATCATGCCGCTTGAGCCGCCAACGATGATCTCCATGACGACCATGATGACGATCTCGTTTTGAGATACGATCTGCACGACATTTGGACTGCTCTCTTTTGCCTCGACGTTTGGATACATATCAGTTATCATCGACCAGCTCTCTTTTAGACGCTGCATGATCATCCTAAGCACCGCATCGAGTAAATTTACCTCGATGTCAGTTAGCTCTCTGTTTGCCTCGAAATTTTCACCAGTTCCGCCAAGCAAGCGGTCTATCATAGGAAAAGCTATGCTTGGGTTTATCTCTAAAATGCAGTTTCCATCAAGTGGCTTTATCGAAAAGACGTTAAAGCTAGTTGGACTTGGCAAGCTCATCAAAAACTCGCCGTATGTCATCTGATCGACGCTGTGAAGCCTAAGCTCGACGATACTTCTCATAACGCTTGAAATTTGACTAGCTAAATTTCTAGCAAGCTTGTCGTGGATACCTTTTATCGCACGGAGCTGCTCTTTACTGACGCGGTTTGGGCGCTTGAAGTCATAGATAATGATCTGCTTTTGCTCGCCTTGTGGGCTCTCTTCTATCTCGATATTGCTCGTATCGCCGTCTTCATCGACGACTTCAAGTAGCGCATCTATCTCTTCTTGACTTAAAATGTCCGCCATTATTTACCCTCAAGCTTTTTTCTTATTTTTTCCATCAAGCGCTTATGTATCTGCGAGATCCTACTCTCGGTAATCTGCAAAATTTCGCTGATCTCCTTTAAGCTCAGCTCTTCGTAATAATAAAGCTGTACGATGAGCTGATCGCGCTCCTCAAATTCGTTTAAAATTTGAGTTATCTTTTCTATCAAATCCTCTTTTTCGACCCGTTCTAGCGTATTCTCCTCGCTCATTAGCTCCATTTGATCGTCGATGTTTAAGACGGCGACGACGGCGCTCACGTTCCTTGCTTCGCTTACTTTTTCTACGTCGATACCTAGCTTTTCTGCGATATATACAT
>NZ_CALACG010000335.1 GCF_937890585.1 uncultured Campylobacter sp. | reverse complement strand
TATGAAAACCACGATAAAGGCGAAACTGCCGATCACTCGGCGCCATTTATAGAGCTCTTTTATCGAGTTTGCCCATGCGGCCTCGTAAAGAAGCGGCGGTAAAAATATGATGAAAATAAGCTCAGGATCGATCTTGATGCTTGGTAAATTTGGCACAAAGCTAATGGCAAGCCCGCCAAGGACTAATAGAACAGGATAAGCGACCTTTAGGCGGTTTGAGACCATCACCAAAGCGATGATGATGGCTAGCAGTGCGAAAAACAGCAGTAAGTGTTCGATCATTTTGATCCTTTTGGGGTTTTATAAATTTGCATTAAATTTAGGAGATTTTAACACTTTAGGTTTAAATTTTTTAAATGCCTTAGTATTAGATGTTTTTGTGTGACATAAAAAATATGAAAGTAAATTTATTTGGCAAAGCGAAAAGCTCTGCCGTGATAGTTTGTGTATTAGTTTTGACTAGCGTAAAATTTAGCTACTTCGCATAACTTTTCAGAATAGGCATAAATATCCTCGATCCTATCAAGCTGAAATCTAGCCTCGTTCTTCTCGCTATCCATTATGCCTATTTGTTTTTTATTATCTGTGAAGTATAGCCTGCATATCGGCTTTCGGTTATTGTCATTAAAAAATATTGCAAAGTAAGACTGAGCGTCCCTGTATGTTATGTTTTCTACACTTGTGATTGCTGCGAGTATCGCTCTAATGATATAAAAGGCGTCTAATTCCTCTTGTGTGGTTACGATCTTATTTTCGTCTTCTTGAGGTGGCAATGGCTCGGCTTCTTTCTTTGTCTCCTTGTCAAGTGCCGATGTTAGTCTATCTCTTACCATGTCGTTGATGCGCCCAGTAAAGACTGCTTTTAGTAAAGGTATGATCTGCTCGACCCTTTTTTCAGTTGCTACTTGGTCGCTGATCTTTCTAAAAAAGTATGATGCGAATTCTCGACTAGGATTTTCAAGCTCAGCACTCACTACTTTTTCGAGCTGGTTTGTATATTTTAGGTTATTTGCAGTGTTGAAAAT
>NZ_CALACG010000334.1 GCF_937890585.1 uncultured Campylobacter sp. | reverse complement strand
TACTAGCGACTACCTCGTAGGTTTTAGCCTCTCTTACGACATTTCTATCGTCTCCAAAGCCCGGTTTTATCGTGATCTCGTAGCTATTTTGCGGTTTAAACTCATCACTTGTGATATCGATGTAATAATCATACCCCTCAAGCTCAGAATTTGGCACGCCATTTTCATCGTCATTTTTATATGCCACGTCGCTTATGCTAAAACTTTTTACGCCTTTGATCTTTATAAATTTCTTTAGATTATTGTCATCGCTTAGCCACTCTTTTAGATAAATTCTAAATGCTAAGATCCCATTATCAAGGCTTGTTGGATAGATTTTAGCTATCTCAAAGCTTTTAGCTTCGGCATTTATATTTACGCTCTCATCGCTTGCTTGCTCACTAAATTTCACCACGCCATCGCCTGCTAGTTTAGCGCCAAATTTACTCTCAAAATTTTCTCCAAACTCAAAAATAGGCTCGCTTATATTTTTATCAAGATCAAGCTCAAAGCTGTTTTGAGAGAGCTGCAAGGCGTTAAAGCTTGCGCTTTTTACGGCTATTTTTTTCACAAGCTCTTCGCTAACTTCGTCATTAAATTTAAGGATAAATTTGCTATCAGTGAGCTTTTCTATCTTCTCAAGCGCAAATTCTTTCGTCTCAAAGCTAGCACTGCTGCCATTTTCTAACTTACAGCTGTATTTAGCACCTGCGTGCATATCTTTTGTAAAAAGCGTAAGGCTTTGAGCGTTAAATTTCACCGTGCCGCTTAGCGCTGGCTCGCACGAGATAAGCTTTTTCTCGCTTAGCGTGCCTATGAGATTCTTGCTAACATCATCTTCTAGTCCAAATTCCACGCTTAAAGGCGACTTCACCTCGACATTGCCATTTAGACTTAAAGCATATAAATTTACTGCTCCTAAAAGTGCTAGAAGTAGCGCTTTTTGCTGCATTTTATCTCCTTAGTTTTATTGTTATTTCACTTTGATTTGAGTTTTGATCAAGGCATTTTAAAGTGTGCTCGCCAAGAGTTAGATCTAGCCTTTTTTCACTTGCATTTTCTATCTTAGAAAAGTTCAAATCATCCACTTTTAGGTAAATTTCATCACCTAAAAACGCGTAGCATTTTAGCATAATTTGTGTTACATTTTCATCTGTCACGATCTCTTCGCCGTCATACGGATAGGCAAAAACTGGCTTTTTGTCTTTGTAAACTTCAGCGCAAGGGCTATTTTTGACCTCGTCTTTGTCTAAAAAGCCATTTTTTATCAAAAACTCAAGCTCCTCGCCCCTTAAACTCTCGCACTTATCTTGCAGTTTAACTCCAACTATCCTATCATCAAGCGCCGTTTTTTTGCATGTTTCATAACTAAAAGCATCAAGGCAGGTTGGCACTTTTTCAATGCCCTCTGGCTCGCTCATAAACTCTAAATTTTGCCTTTGTGCCGTGATCTTAAACATATCAAAAACGATCTTTGAAACGTCATTTAGCCCAGTTAGCTTGTCAGTTTTTTCGGCGTTAAAGTTGCCCACCCAAACGGCTATCGTGTAGTTTTCATTGACACCTATGGCGTAAAGATCGCGTGAGTTTGCACTTGTACCTGTTTTAAAGGCGATTTTTGGCGTATTTTGCGCATATTGCCAAGCATTTTTTAGATACGACCTTGAGGCCTCACTCATCATTTTGGCGGTTAGATATGCGCTTTGAGGCGAGATGAGGGTTATGTTTTTATCTTCATTTTTGTAGTTTTTGCCAGCAAACTCAAGCGGCCTATAAACACCCTCATTTGCGTATATCGTATAAAGATGCGCAAGATCAAGCGGGCTTATCTCAGCACTGCCTAAAACTATCGAAGAGCCGTAAAATTCCTTGTTTTCATCAACTAAATTTACCTTTTCAAGTAGCTCATAAAGCGAGTTATCTTTTAGCTTTAAGTCTAAATTTATGACTGGGATATTTAGGCTAAAATTTAGAGCGTCCTTTGCGCTTACAAGCCCCAAAAAGTCGTTACTAAAGTTCTTTGGCACATATTCATTCAGATAAATTTGCGTATCGATTAGCTGCGAGTTTGGCGTGATAAGCCCTGTCTCTTATACACATCTCCGAGCCCACGAGACCGTACTAGATC
>NZ_CALACG010000333.1 GCF_937890585.1 uncultured Campylobacter sp. | reverse complement strand
TTCAAGGGGCATGCTCCAGTGCTTCGCACTACATTCAGTTAAAAACTCAGGCAAATTTTAAAAATTTCATGAACGAGTAATTTCGGCTCTAAAATTTGAGCTAAGCTATAAGCGAAGCCAAATTTTAGTAGTCAACTCTTGCGAGTGAATGGAATTTTAAAAATTTGCAAAGCAATATAAACAAATTTAAATGTTTGCTTCTTTGTTAAGAGATAATAGGTTTAAATTAAAAATCCTCTTAGCTCATATAAGATTAGAAGTGCAGATAGTGCTAACACACTACCTGCTTTTTATTGGATTTTCTAATAAATTATTTTATTAAATTTATCTCAAACGATATCTTCGAAAACTTCAAATTTATCTTGATTTACTAGCATATTTAGTAAAACGCCGTAGTTGTCTTTGATCTCGTCTTGTAGCTTTGTAGTAAGCTCTTTAGCGTCTTTGCCGTCTCTTGGGTAGCTCACTACAAGATCGACTGGCTCAGCGTTTAAAAACTCTTGTATGCCAGTTAGTAGCTCGCTAGCGCCTCTCTCGTTTGTGCCGTGAAGCACGACTACATAGTGCTCATTTTCTCTTATAACGACGTCAGTTTGTCTTAAAATTTTCTCAAAAATTTCGCCGTACTCTTTGCTGTTTGGTAAAGAAAAATATATCAAAGATAAATTTTTCGCATAGTCCTTTACGTTTTTGTAGCGTTTGATTATTGCTATCTCAAGATCGATTATTGATAAAAGATCAACTGCTGAGAAGATTTTTGCCGCCATTTTTCACTCCATTATTATTTTTTAAGTTGCTATTATATCTTGTAAATTCTCAAAAGCAAAGACATTCATTCCATTTTTGTATTCATAGCCAAATTTTAGTCCATGAGCCTCAAGGATGTTGCTAACTATATATAAACCTAGACCAAAGCTCTTTTGCGCATCCTCGCCCTTGATAAATGGCTGGATGTAAAAGTCAAGGTCGTTTTTTAGCTTCTCGCCTTGGGTTATAAATTTCATATGATCCTTGCTAACCATGATATTTACGTGCTTATCGGTTGAATACTTTATGCCATTATCTATCATATTTTTTATAGCGACTGAAAATAGCTTAAAATCAACCATCACTCTAACCTCGTCAAGCTCGCTGATACCAACGTGCTCTTTCTCGATCATCGCTATATCTATCGCCTCGTCGATAAGGTCTCTCATAAGACAAGGCGTCTTGTTTGTTAGGCCTATTTTTGAGGTTATCTGCTCGATCGCAGCAAGCTCGTTTATCAAATTTTCAAGCTTATGAAAAACTGAGATGAGCCTCTCTTGATTTTTGCTTTTTTCTATCATTTGAGCAGCGATGAGACCTTTTGTGATAGGCGTTTTTAGCTCGTGCATGATATTTCTTAAGAAAAGATGTCTTGAGTCATTTAACGCCTTGATCTGGCAAACTGCACCATAAAATGCCTCTGAAACTTCAGAAATTTCATCCTTGCCGTTGCCGACATTTTGCACGCCATCAAGCTCACCATTTGCAAATTTAACGATCTGGCGCTTTAGCTTTCTAAGCGGCTTTATCTTATAGATGACAAATATATAAGCAGCGAGTAAAATAACCGCAACTACGGCAAATACAGCCTTTATCACCTCATATCTATACGGCTGAAATTCCTTATCCATGAGCAGCTTTAGCTCGTCTAAATGCTCGATCCTTAGGTAGTGGTGCTTATCGTAAAGCAAGATCGCGCTTGATCCAAGGTCACTTGAAATTTCCTCCAAAACGGTCGCTTTTCTTAAAATTTCATCCTTGCGGCTTTGGCTCGTGATCTCTGGCATATCGATGTTTGAGAGCTGGCGGTCGTACTGGGCTTTATTTATGATACCGCCCATGTAAAATAAATTTGTCCTTGCGACGTTTGAGTATTTGTTATTTAGCTCTCTTGTGTAGTTTTGCTTATCAAAGCCCATAAGCCACAAAAACGCTAGAAATATCGAAACTAGAGCGAGACCAAAGATAAATGTAATAGCAATAAATATGGACGATCTTGGCATCAAAGAACCAACTTATAGCCGATACCGCGGATCGCGTGGATGTATTTTGGCTCTTTTGGATTTTCATTTAGTTTTTGGCGAATTCTGCCGATGATGACGTCGATACTTTTGTTTGAGCTATCTTCATTTATGCTCTCGCAGTTGTAGATGAGCTCCTCTCTAGTGACCGCTCCGCCCTCTTTTAAAAGCAGATATTTTAAGATGTCATACTCTGCTGCGGTTAAATTTAGCACACTGCCTTTAAATAAAATTTCACGCTCAAAGTCTTTTAGTACCAAGTCTTTGTTTAAATTTCTTGTGTCATTTGCAGGGGCGATGCTCTGCCTTCTTAGATGACTTTTGATGCGAGCAAGAAGCTCTTGTGGGTCATAAGGCTTTGGCAAATAGTCATCCGCACCGTTATCTAGGGCATTTACCTTGTCCGTTATATCGTGTCTTGCGCTTGAGATGATGATAGGGATGTTGTGTTTTTTTCTTATCTCTTTGCAAACCTCCAGCCCGTCCATGCCAGGGAGAGTGAGGTCAAGTATCACTAGGTCAAATTCGCTCGTATTTAAGGTAGATAGTCCGATATATGGCTCTTCAGCCGTCGTCACTTTGATATCGTAGTTTTCTAGGTATTCAGTTAAAATTTCAGCAAGCTCCATATCATCTTCTATCATTAAAATTCTAGTCATGATCTTTCCTGTTGTAAATTTAATTTTCAAGGATTATAGCAGATTAAGGTTTTAAAAATTTAAAAGAGTAAAGAGCTGAAATTTCAGCTCTTAAGTGGTTATTTTATAACAAGGCCTTGCATGATGCCACCGCGGTTTACCCATACTAGCGTCTTTTTGCCTTTTGCATTTTTGACCGTATTTGAAAATGTCTGAAGGTCTTTTATGCTCTCTTCGCCAACTTGTACGATCACGTCGCCTCTTTCAAAGCCAAATTCTTCAGCCATAGAGCCGCTTTTTACGTCAGTTACAAGCACGCCTTGGGTGTCTGGACTGACCTTATACTTAAATCTTATCTCATCGCTTAGATTGCTAACGCTAAGACCATCTATGATGACACTTTTTGAGGCTGTTTTTGCATTGTGGTCCATATTTACAAGCTTGAT
The DNA here is from genome assembly GCF_937890585.1 of uncultured Campylobacter sp. Classification (GTDB taxonomy): domain Bacteria; phylum Campylobacterota; class Campylobacteria; order Campylobacterales; family Campylobacteraceae; genus Campylobacter_A. The sequence continues at coordinate 14,517 of NZ_CALACG010000333.1, read as the reverse complement.
TTTAGCGTTCATTATCTTGTTTGATCTCTCAAAAGTAATATCAAGAGTGCTGTTTGGAGAGGTCGAGCCTATGAAATTTTTAAGATCATTTGCGTTTTTGATAGCTTTGCCATTTGCCGAAATGACCAAGTCGCCTCTTTTTAGCCCAGCCTCATCTGCTGGCATGCCCTGCTCTACGCCGCTTATTAGCGCGCCCTCTTTATTTGTATAAAGCTCTTTTTGCTCATCAGTTAAATTTGCTATCGTAACGCCGATAAAACCACGCTCGATCTTACCGTCAGTTATCAGCTTTTTAGCGATATCTTTTACCATATTTGATGGTATGGCAAAGCCAATGCCGTTGTTGCCACCACTTCTTGAAAGTATGGCTGAGTTTATACCAACTAAATAGCCCCTGCTATCAACCAAAGCGCCACCTGAATTGCCAGGGTTTATCGAAGCGTCTGTTTGGATGAAATTTTCATATTGATTAAGGCCGATGTTGTCTTTGTTTAGCCCTGAGACGATGCCCTGAGTGATACTTTCGCCCACGCCAAATGGATTGCCTATTGCAAATACTACGTCCGCGTCAAGCAGCTTTGATGAGTCGGCAAATGTTATCGCATTTAGCCCGTTTGCATCTATCTTTATAACGGCTAGATCGGTCTTTGGATCGCTGCCTATTAGCTTCGCTTTATACTCCTTGCCACCCTTTGCCAAGGTCACAACGATCTGGTCGCTATCTTCGATGACGTGGTTGTTTGTAACGATGTAGCCGTCATTTGAGATGATGACACCAGAGCCAAGAGAGGTTGTCTTTTCTTTCTCTTTTGGTTTTGCAAAGTTAAATCCAAAAAATTCATTAAAAAACGGATCATTAAACATCTGCTCGATACCTGCGTTGCTTACTGTTTTTGTAGTTGAGATATTTACAACTGAAAGTTTTGCCTGAGCGATAGAGTCATAGTATGAGAGCACGCTATTTTTGTCACTTAGCGGTGAAACTCTCGTGATATCAGAATTTGCTTCGTTAAATTTAATATCAGCTCCCATTAGCAAAGAAGCTGTTGCTAATGAAATTAGCATAATTTTTTTCATTATGTTCCTTTAAAATAAAAATGTACGAGAATTATAAATGCGCCAAAGAAATAAAATCTTAACGCTTTTTCTTCATAGTAAATAAAAATAAACTTGACTTGCATAGACTAAAGTTTTGTGATATAATCCGTGTCAAAAAACATAAGGAGAATTTATGAGCGAAAGCTTATATGAAACTTTAGGAGTTTCAAAAGGCGCATCAAGCGACGAGATAAAAAAAGCTTATAGAAAACTTGCTAGAAAGTACCACCCAGACATCAACAAAGACCCTGGAGCAGAGGATAAATTTAAAGAGATAAACGCTGCTTATGAAATTTTAAGTGACGAGAAAAAACGTGCTCAGTATGATCAGTATGGCGATAATATGTTTGGCGGTCAAAATTTCCACGACTTTGCCAGAGGCTCGGCCGATATGGGCGATCTAAACGATATCTTGAAAAATATCTTCTCAGGTGGATTTGGTGGAGGTGGCGCTAAATTTAGCGGTGGCTTTGGTGGAGGTTTTGAAGGATTTGAAGGTTTTGGCGGAGGCGGATTTGGTTTTGACGGAGCTGATCTAGACGTAAATGCCAAAATTTCTATACCATTTGACGTGGCTGTAACTGGCGGCGAACACAAGATAAATTTTAATGGCGAAAGCATCAAGATAAAGATCCCAAGCGGCATAGAGGGCGGCGAAAAACTTCGCATAAAAGGCAAAGGCAAGAGTGCTGGCAGTCAAACTGGAGATCTCATACTTGCCATTAGCGTTGAGCCAAGCGACGAATATGAAAGAGTCGGCGATGATCTATACAAAGATGTAGAAATTCCACTAAAAACTATGCTCTTTGGCGGCAAGATAAATGTGCATACATATAAAAAAGATGTAACCATCAAGATCGCTGAGAACTCAAAAACAGGCACGAAGATCCGTCTAAAAGGATACGGCGTGCAAAACAGAAAGAGCGGAATTTATGGCGATCTTTACTTAAAAGCCAGAGTAAAACTTCCAAATATCAGTGAGCTTGACGAGGGCTTAGTCAAAGAGTTAAAAGAAAAATTACCGGAGTAAAAAATGCAAAATTATGAAGAACCACTTTTTTTAATAAGCGTTGTAGCAAAGGTTTTAAGCATACATCCACAAACTTTAAGGCAGTACGAGAGAGAGGGCCTAGTTGAACCCTCAAGAACAGATGGCAAGATGAGGCTCTACTCACAAAAAGACGTTGATCGCGTCAAAACGATACTAAATTTAACCCGTGAGCTTGGTGTAAATTTAGCAGGTGTTGATGTGATACTTCAGCTAAAAGAGAAAATTGACGATTTAGAAGCAACTATTGATGAGTTAAATAAAAAATTACACGAATCTACCAGTCAAACTAGCACCAAAAGATCGCTAGTAAAGAGAAAAAGTAGCTTTGATCTTGTATTTTACGAAGGCAAAAAATAATATATGGAACAAATTTTAGAAGGCTTCTTGCTTGTCGCTGCTATCTCAGTCGCGCTAAATGTCATTTTTAAGAAATTTCAGATACCAACCATCATCGGCTACATCGTAACAGGCACGCTTATATCTGAGTTTTTCAACCTAAAAAGCAACGATGAAATTTCTCATATAGCTGAGTTTGGTATCGCATTTTTGATGTTTACGATCGGACTTGAGTTTAGCTTTAAACACCTGATGAGCATGAAAAAAGAGGTCTTTCTAAATGGCGGTCTGCAAGTTTGCTTAAGTGGCTTTGTGATGGGCGTGATGCTTTACTACGCGCTTCATCTAAAGGACGAGACAGCACTTATCGCTGGTCTTGCCTTTGCTCTATCTTCAACTGCGATCGTGCTAAAAACGCTAAATGACAATGGCGATGTAAGTAAAATTTATGGTAGAAAGGCGCTTGGAATTTTACTATTTCAAGACATAGCCGTCATCCCTATTTTGCTTATGATAGATATGTTTAGCTCGCAAGATGCCTCGATAAATGAGCTTTTACTAAAGACTTTTACGAGTGCGGGTATCCTTATCGTTGTGCTATTTTTGCTCGGCAAATACGTCATCAACTGGATATTTTACAAAGTCGTTCAGACAAACTCTCAAGAGGTCTTTATCGCAACGATCCTCTTTTTAGTCGTTGGTGCTAGCACGCTAGCTCACTTCTTTGGCTTTTCATACTCTCTTGGTGCATTTTTAGCTGGCATGATGATGGCAGAGACGCAGTATAAGCACCAGATCGAGGTCGATCTCATACCTTTTAGAGATCTACTTCTTGGACTATTTTTCATAACCGTTGGCATGCAGATAAATTTTGTAGTCGTGCTCTCAAATATCTGGCTAGTTCTAGGTCTAGTCTTTAGCATAATGGTCGTAAAAGCTATCGTCGTTTTTGCCGTTTTAAATATCTACTTAAAACGCAGAGTCGCTGCTAAAACCGCACTTAGCGTCTGTCAGATCGGCGAATTTGCACTGGCTGTCTTTGGGCTGATGACTACTAGAAATTTACTAGATGTCCAAACTGCTCAAATTTTCATCGCAGCCTCTGTTATATCGATGTTTGCAACACCTTTTATACTTAAAAAGCTTGACGTCTTAGCTGATCTCGTCGAGCGAGAAATAGTGATCGAGTCAAACGAGACCTTAAAGCCACAAAAACTAAAAAATCACATCGTGGTCTTTGGCTATGATAGGCTCGGTCAAGAGGTGGTTTTAAGGCTAAAAGAGACAAAGCTTTTATACATCGTGCTTGATAATGATATCAGCCTAGTTGAGCTTGGTAGGAGTCGCGGGGAAAATTTATTTTTAGGAAACGTGCTGCAAAGCGACACTCTTGAAAATGCCTGCCTAAACGACGCAGCAGCCGTTATCATAACAGTTAGCAACGAGCAAAGAGTTGAGCTGATCGCACAAAAGATCAAAGACTACGGAGCAAATATCCAAACGATCATCAAAGCAAATGGCGAGGGCAACAAAGATATCTTTGGCGAGCTAGGTGCAAATTTTCACCTAATAAGCGAAGAGCGCGTCATGGCAAAAACTCTTGTTCACGAAGCCCTTCAATGCAAGATCGACCACGACGTAAGAGCGTAGTAAATTTATACAAAAAACTATACATCGTAATTATTTATAAATACAATGTATAATATTATAATTGCAAAAAAGGATAAACAATGGCACAAATTTGCTTAAGAGTAGAAGATAACATTAAAAAATCAGCCGAAGCGATCTGCAAAGAGATGGGGCTCTCTATGTCGTCAGCTGTTAATATCTTTCTTACAAAGCTAGTTTCTGAAAGAGCTATCCCTTTTGAAGTTTCAGCTCCAGATCCATTTTATAAAGACGAAAACATAGCCTATCTTGAGAAAAAAATGAAAGACTTTAAAGAAGGAAAGCTAAATTTTAAAGAGCAGGAACTACTAAGCTAACAATGAGCAGAGATATAAAATGGGATTTTGACGCTTGGAAGGACTATCTATCTTGGCAAAATCAGGATAAAAACACCTTAAAAAGGATAAATGAACTCATAAAGGATACGACTAGAGATCCTTTTGATGGCATAGACAAGCCTGAAGCGCTAAAAAGGAATTTATCTGGTTTTTATAGCAGAAGGATAAACAGCGAACACCGCTTGGTTTACGCAGTAGATGAAACTACGATCTACATAATAGCCTGCAAGGGGCATTATAATTAATATTTTTGCTCCCAACATCTCTTCATAAGTCTTTTTAAAATATAACTTTATTATAATCACATTGTTTTATAAAATTTCAAAAGGATAAATTATGAGAAAAATGTTTTTGCTTGGTTTGACTGCATTATCTTTATTAGCATTTAATGCCAATGCAAGAGAGTATAAATGTACCGACAAAGATGTAATTATTGCTGGGCTAAAAGCTACACCATCAACCAAAGGTGCTTCTATACAATCACGTATGGAGGTTTTACACGGTTTTCGTCCTTGGAAAATAGAAAATATTGAACAAAGAGGTTTTACGCCAAAAACAATGATAGGTTGTATAGCTGATACATATGGCGGCTATATAACCTATGTTATTCACATTGACAAAGAAACTGGAAAAGCATTTGTGCTTCCACACCCTACTCAAAGTTATGCCAAATTTAAAAGAGTAACTAGCAAAAAAGATCACGGAGCATATATACCAGTAAATTAACTAGACGTTCTTTATCTTGCAAAAATTCTAATCAATACTATGTAGTTAGAATTTTTTAAGATAAAAATTTTTTATAAAGACGAATAATAGTTCAAATTTCATCTTTATAACAGCAAAATTTATTGCCTTAGATTTACAAATTTAAAAGCAAAGTATCAAATTTAAAGCCTAGTTTTTCTAGGCTTTTACTCATTTCTTAAAGTTTGAAGGACATTTACCTCTGTGGCTTTTTTTGCTGGATAGTAGGACGAGATAGCCACGATAAATACAGCTCCAACTACGATAAGCACAAGATCAATGGTTGAGAGTTCAAGTGGCAGTTTGCTTGAGCCATAGACGTCAGCTGGCAGGTCTATGATGTTGAAATTTCCAAGTAAAAATAGCCCCAAAAAGCCAAGTACTAAGCCAAATATAATGCCACCTCCGCCTATAACTAGACCTTGATAAAAAAAACTTCTTTTTATCTCACCTTTGCTAGCACCAAGCGCCAAAAGTAAGGCGATTTCTTGCCTGCGGTTCATCACGGTCATTAGTAGTGAGCTTATGATATTTAGCGACGCCACAAGGATAATTAACATCAAAACGATAAAAAGTGCTCTTTTTTCAAGTGCGAGTGCTGAGAAAAAGTTGCCATTTTGCTCCCACCAGCCAATGGCAACCGTGCCAGCTGGAAGCCCCTCGCGCACCCTTTTTATATCATCAAATGGCTTACTTGAAAAGATGTGAATGCCGTCATAAACGCCTTTTGGGTAGTCTAAAATTTTCCTCAAAGCATCAACCGAAGTATATGAAAATGCCTTGTCATAGGCGATTAACCCAGATGTAAATGAGCCGCCGATATCAAAGCGCTTCATCTTTGGCGTTAGCGAAAAGCCAGCAGGATCAGCCTTTGTAAAGATAAGCGTTAGTTTTTCATCATCTCTTAGTCTAAACTCGCTCGTTATGCCGCTTCCTACAAGTATCTCAAAGCCCTCTAGCTCTTTTTCTTTCAAAGCCTCATTTACAACTGAATTTATCTGCTTTTCATCTTTAAAATTTACGCCATAAATTAGCCCACCTTCAAGCGCATTTGCCGAGCGGTAAATGACCTGCGTGCTAATATATGGACTAAATTTAAGATCACTAAATTTGGCCTTTAGCTCATCTACAAAGCCATCATCAATAGAGCCTTTAAAGGCGCTTTGAACGGTTATAGGATAGTTCATCGTAAAAAGTTTGCGCTCAAATTCTTTATCAAATCCGTTCATGATCGCCATCGCAACTATTAAAACCATAAGTCCTATGCTAACACCAAGAAAGGCGAGTAAGGCGCTTAGAGCGATAAATGGCTGAGTTTTATCAAATCTTAAATATTTAAAAAGTAGGTACTTTGGTAAACTTGTCATCAAATAGCCTTTAAAAGATTAAGGCGCTTTGGCGCCTTAAAAGTAGAAATTTTAAGCAAATATGCCTTTTTTAGGGCCACTTTTGCCGTGGCAATCTTTATATTTTTTACCGCTTCCGCAAGGGCATGGAGCGTTTCTTGGTATCTTTTTTTCAGGCGTGAAATTTTCTTCTTCGCCTTGGTTATTATAGCTTAGGGGCTCATTTTCAGCATTTTGACTAGCTTCAAGCATCATCCTAGCTTGCTCTTCTTGCTCCTCGCGGCTCTTAAATCTAACAACTTGAAGCGTCTTAACGCTCTCAGTTTTTAGCCTACCAACTAGCTCCATAAAGAGGTTGTAGCTCTCTTTTTTATACTCCACTAATGGATCTTTTTGATTATATCCTCTTAGACCGATGCCAGTTTTTAGGATATCCATCTGATAAAGGTGCTCTCTCCACGCATTATCAAGCACTTGAAGGTATAAAATTTTCTCTATATCTTTTCTTTGCTCTTCATTTAGCACGCTCATTTTTTCATTATATCTAGCCTCTAAAATTTGAGCTATTTTTTCTACTAGTTCATTATACTCTAGCCCTTTTAGCTCGCTCTCGTCGATCTCTTCGCCACAATCTGCAAGGATAATAGAGCATAAATTTTTAATGTCATAGTCATCTTTTAAGCCGCCATGGAAAATTTCAGCCGTATCAAGTAAATTTGTAGCATATTCAACTCTATTTTGAGCTATTTTTTCGCTCATATCGTAGTTTTTATCAAGTAGTTCATCGCGGTATTTATAGATGGTCTTTCTTTGTTCATTTGCCACGTCATCATACTCAAGCAAGTGCTTTCTAGCCTCAAAGTGCAAGCTCTCGACTTTCTTTTGAGCATTTTCAACAGCTCTTGTCACCATGCGGCTCTCGATGCTTTCGCCCTCGTCGATACCAAGTCTATCCATGATCGCTTTTATGCGGTCGCTACCAAAAATCCTTAAAAGATTGTCCTCTAAGCTTAGATAAAATCTACTCATACCAGGGTCGCCCTGACGTCCAGCACGGCCACGGAGCTGATTATCTATCCTTCTGCTTTCGTGCCTTTCGGTGCCGATGATGTATAGACCACCAAGGTCTCTCACCTCGTCATTTATCCTGATATCAACACCACGTCCAGCCATGTTTGTAGCGATAGTCACAGCGCCTTTTACACCAGCTTGCGCGATGATCTCGGCCTCTTTTTCGTGATTTTTAGCATTTAGCACAGAGTGTGGGATGCCAGCTTTCTTAAGCATCTCGTGAAGCACCTCACTACGCTCGATACTTGCAGTTCCCACAAGTACTGGCTGACCTTTTTCGTGAGCCTTTTTGACTTCGTCGATGACCGCTTTAAATTTCTCGTTCTGAGTTTTATAGATAAGATCGTTTTGATCGATCCTCTTAACTGGCACGTTTGTTGGGATCGAGATAACTTCAAGATTATAAATTTGAGAAAACTCAGTAGCCTCTGTCTGAGCTGTACCAGTCATACCTGCAAGCTTTTTATACATCCTAAAGTAGTTTTGATATGTTGTATCGGCAAGAGTTTGGCTCTCTTCTTGAATTTTCACGCCCTCTTTTGCCTCAAGTGCTTGGTGAAGCCCCTCGCTAAAGCGCCTGCCCTCACTTAGACGTCCTGTAAATTCATCAACGATGACGACTTCGCCATCTTTTACGACATAATGAACGTCTTTTTCAAAGAGATTGTGTGCTTTTAGAGCTTGATCTAGGTGGTGGCTTAGCACGGCGTTTTCAAGGTTATATAAATTTTCAACTCCAAAGAGCTTTTCAGCCTTGCTTATGCCAGCCTCTGTGATCATTATCGTTCTATTTTTTTCATCTACTATGAAATCCCCCGTTGGCTTTGAACCTGGCACGTTTGGATCGGCTGGAGTGCCTCTGGTAAGCTGTTTTGCGACTTGATCAGCTCTTATGTAGCCATCAAGCGTGCGGTTTGTTGGACCAGAGATTATAAGTGGCGTTCTAGCCTCATCTATCAATATACTATCGACCTCATCCACGATAACGAAGTTGTGGCCTCTTTGCACCTTTTGACCAGCTTCAAATTTCATATTGTCACGAAGGTAGTCAAAGCCAAATTCTGAGTTTGTGCCGTATGTTATGTCGGCGTTATAGGCAGCTTGTCTTACTTCATCGTCGTATCCGCCACTTAGTATCACATCGACACTTAAGCCTAAAAAGTTATAAAGCTCGCCCATTTGCGTAGCGTCGCGCTTTGCGAGGTAGTCATTTACTGTTACTACATGCACGCCCTTGCCGCTCATCGCGTTTAAGATAACTGGCAAAGTCGCCACCAAGGTCTTACCCTCACCTGTCTTCATCTCAGCGATCCTGCCCTCGTTTAGCACCATGCCGCCTATTAGCTGCACGTCAAAATGGCGCATCTTAAGCACCCTTTTGCTGGCCTCTCTAACTAACGCAAAGACATCATTTAAAATTTGATCTAAAGTGACTTTTTCTTCGACGACTTGGGCTTTAAGCTCGTTAAATTTGATCTTAAGCTCATCATCGCTCATCTTCTCATAAGTTGGCTCTAGCGCATTTATCTGCGCCACGCGTTTTATATATTTTTTGACTTCTCTATCGTTTTTCGTGCCAAAAATCTTTCTAAATACCGATGAAATCATTATTTTACCTTCCTAAATTTTTAAACTTTGGATCTTAGCATAGTTTAACTATTTATTTAATTAAACTGGGCTAGAATACGCCAAAAAAGGATAAAAAATGAGAAAATTTTTGATAGCTTCTCTTGTTGCAGTTTGCTCATTTGGCGCTGGCTTAAATTTTAAAAGCCTGCAAAGTGACTTTACGCAAACTGTCTTTAGCGAGGGCAAAAGTGTAAATTATAAGGGTAGATTTTACGCTAAAAACGACAACACAGCACTTTGGACATATGAAAGTCCAACACCAAAGAGGATTTATTTCGACAAAGACAAAGTGGTCGTGATTGAAGATGAGCTTGAGCAAGCCATCATTTCAAGACTAGATGACACGCCAAATTTGACGCAGGTTTTGGCTCATGCAGAGCAAATTCAGCCGACACTTTATAAGGCGATATATGACGGAGTTGAGTATTTTATAACGATCAAAAATACGCTTCCAACGACGATTGATTATAAAGACAAGCTCTCAAATAAGATAAAAATCACTCTAAGCAACCCAGTAAAAGACGCGCTCATCCCAAAAGAGACGCTAACTCCAGTCATCCCACAAGGTTACGACATCGTAAATCAATAAATTTGGCTAGCTTTTAGCCAAATTTACTCACTTCTCTCCGAAGTCTTTTCCAAATTCTTGCACATTATTTAGATCGATCGGCTTTTGCACCACATCATTTGGGTCAGGTGCGACGATGATCTCATTGCCTTTTTTCTTCTTTTCTGGCTTTGTCATCACATCTTCATTTACGCTTGGATCAGAGCATAAATTTTGGCTTTTTATCGCTTTTATGATCTCGCTTAGCTCTAAATTATTTATCACTTTGATGTTTAAAATAAGCACGTCGTCGATATCAAGCGAGTGCTTTTTGGCTGCATATTTCATAAAGAGCTCTTTAAATTTCTCTTTTCCCATTGAGGTGAGGATGTCCTCCACGTAAAAGCTGCCAACAACGACATTTAGCGAGTCAAGCACGTATGCTTCGTTCTCCTCCACGTCACGTCCGACAACTTCAAGGTTCATGCTTATCTTTTTTGTTAAATTTTGTCCAGCTTTTGAGTAGATATCTGTTTGAAAGTCACTCACTTTTAGCACATCTGCAAATGCAAAAACGCCAAAAACAAGGCTTAAAAGTAGCTTTTTCATAAACTCTCCTTAATATGCAAAAATACGTTTTCTTGGTAAAATTTCTTAACTTCGTCGTCAATTTTAACCACTTTTCTTAAATGCTGCCTAAAATCACTTTTCTTATCATAAAAAAGTTTTAAATTTTTAGGATTTACCGCGCGAGAAAGTGCGACGTAGAGCTGTCCTTTGGCAAAGATGTGGTTTATGTTGCAAATGAGCGAATTTATACTCATGCCTTGAGACTTGTGGATAGTTAGCGCATAGGCTAGTTTAAATGGAAACTGATAAAGCGAAGCTTGCACGTTCTCTTCGATCTCATCTTCGTTTAAATTTAGCGCGCAAAAGTTATAAGCGCACTTTTCTATCTCACATATCTCGCCGCTATCTTTTTGCACGATCACACTTGAAATGGCGCCCTTTTCTTTTAAAATTTGCATGATCTTGCCCTGCTCGCCGTTGTAGTATTCGCCCCATTTATTTGAAGTAAAGATGATTTTTGCACCTATCTTCATCTCTAAATTTCGCGAGATATTTAGTGTGTTTGCCCACTTTTCAAACTCTTTTTTATCTAAATTTTCATCCATAACAAGCACGTCCGAGTTTGAAATTTCAAGCGGAGCATTAAGTGCGAGAAGCCTCTTTTGATTTAGCATCTCAGCCTCTGCATTTCTGCCAAATAGCACGCTTGTCTCGCTATCTGGCTCTATGACATCCACTCGCAGACTCTCGATGTAAGCTATCATCTCATCATCTAGCTCGCCAACTCTAAGACGAGAGAGAATTTCATAAAATTTAAGATCATTTGTGCGTTTTGAGACGAGCAGCTCGACATTTGTAAATTTCATATCCTCCCACGCACTGGAGTTAAAAGCGTATAAAAAGTTAAAAAGCTTGCTCTCATTTTGCTCTTTTTGCACCGGCGGGAGCTGATAAAAGTCGCCCACTATAAGCACCCTGCCTTTAAATTTAGAGGTAAGCAAGCGGTATCTTATCATCTCCATGACATTGGAGCTAACCATCGAAATTTCATCTATTACAAGCAGGTCGCAAGCATCTAGCATATTTCGTAGTTTGCTTAGCTTATCTTTTTGGCGGTAGTCAAGCCGTCTTAGCTCCTCGTAGTCCTTGCAGTAGCCAAATTTAAAAAAACTATGCAAGCTCACGCCACCAAGGCTAACAGCGCTTATGCCAGTTGAGCCAAGGATGACGACGTTTTTGAAATTTTCTTTGTAGTGTCTGATGATGGAGGCGGTTAGATAGCTCTTGCCAACACCGCCGCCACCTGTTAAAAAGACGTTTGAGCGAGATAAAATTTCTAAAATTTGATCTTTCATCTACTCAAACATCTCTGGGCGATACTCAAAATGCATCGTATCAAAGTGCTTCCAGCGTCCGCCCCAGATAAATTTATGCTTTTCAAATACTCGCACGATCTTTTCAGGGATCAAATTCTCATAGCCCTTGCTCCACTGCCAGTAGTGGCTCTTTTTTACATTTATATCGATCGCGATGCCGTAGCTGTGAGCGCTTAGGCGGTTTGTGCCAGCGATGATGCGCCACTTAAATGTCCCGCCTGGATCTTTTAGATACTCAAGTAAATTTGGATCGCTCTTTACCATCTCATTTAGCTCGTTGCTCACATCTTGCAAGGCAGCTGCGGCGCCATTTTTAGAGTTAAATTTTAAAGGCAAATTTAAAAAATCTTTTAGCCAGATGACATCAACTAAATTTGCTTTTACCGCGCTCTCACTTGAGCCATAAATTTTGCCTAAAAGCTCGTAGTTTCTGCACCTACCAGCATCACTTAGAGCAGTGCTAAGCGGCGAAAATGCAGCGTAATCAAGTGCGTTCATATCCTCTATGTCAGCCCCAGTGCTGCACTCTTCATCTTTTTGTTTAAAATCATCATAGACTAAACTCGTGCCATCACTAAATTTAACCAAATTTTCTTCGATCTTTACGCCATAAGCTCTTTGCAAAGCTGAGATCTTTCTAGCCTTATCCAGCATCCCTTGCTCAGGCCTCATTACATTTATAGAATCAACCTTTGAGATAAGTAAATTTGCACTTTGTATGTCGCTCCTGTTTTGACCGATATTTAGCGTAGTTATGGCAGTCGCTCCTATCAGCGCTCTGCCGTTGTTTGCAGTCTTTAGCCCCCAAGCATCATGCACGACGTAGATATCATCGCCCTTATATCCAGCGTAGAGCATGATATGACCTGGCAGATGCACGAGAGTGAGATATGGCACGCCCTTTTCTTTTATCTCTTTGCTCTTTGCAGCGTTACTAAGACCTTTTAGATCGATCTTTTCGCCCATATTTGCCTGCGCCCTTGAGTTTCTAGGTAGCCAGACGCCAAAGCTTGCTAACAAGTCTTTTGTAAAAAGCGAGCAGTCTCTTAGCTTATCCACCCCGCCCCAGCCATAAGGCTGAGCAAGAAGCGAGCCAAGAATTGTCTTTAAATTTGAGTCATTAAATTTAAGTGGAAAAAGGGCGCTAAAAGACTTTGGGAGGACAAACTCCCTAAGCATATTTCTTACATAAATTTTGCCGTAGTAGTTTTTGTCATCTTGCGCCAAAACTGGCAGTATTGCGCCGACACGCGAGTAAAATAAAAAGTTTCCACCCTTGTCATAAATTGGCATCTTGTCAGTTTTTATCGTGGCAAAGCTTGATTTTTGATAGGCAAGCGCCTCTTCATCGCTTATAAATTTGATATCTTCAACCTTCACCCAGCCCCAAACCGCATCATCGCTCACAAACGCCCATGCCCTATCCTTTGAGAGGTGCGAGACAAAGAGCGGATGAGCGATGCTTAGGGTTGATTCTTGCAAATAATCAAACGGATAGCCCTCACCTGGGGTTTGCGGGTTTAAAAATATCGGCTCGTCGGTTGGAAAATTTCTTACAGCTGTGTTTGCTGAAGTTAGAGCGTAAGCTGAAATTTGCAAAAAGCCAGCGAAATTTGCATTGTCCTTTTGCGCGTCAAACCAGCTTTGAGGTATCTGCCTAAAATTTGAGCCAAAATACTTTCTTTTTTCGCTTGGTTTATATACATTAAACGCCCAAAAAGCGTCATTTGGGTTAAATTTCACGCCTCTTAAAGTAAAAACTTTAAATCTTCTTTTTAAAATTTCATCTTGAGCAAAGCTTGCACTTTGCATATTTTGAGGTAGTGACGATGCGTCTTGTTTTACTTCAAATTCAAGCAAGCTGATGCGTTCATTTGGCTTATAGACATTTTCGTCTGGCAGGGCATTTTGCTGCTTGTTTGGCTCTGGTTTTGTTGTCTGCGAACAACCCAAAAACAAAGCAACACTCAGTGCTAAAAATATACCTTTTTTCAAATTTCTTCCTTATCCTTAAATATAGCTTCGACGATCAAAACAAAGATATAAAACATCTTTTCATCGTTGTTTTTGCAAATTTGCTTCATCGTCTCGTTTTGATCCCTGACTTTTATATCGTTTGATCTTAAAATTTCTGCAACATCTGAGCCAAATTTCTTTGAAATTTCCCCAACTTTGACATCATTTAGCGCGTTTAAAAACCTAGTTGTATTGCAGTCCATCTGCACGGGCTTATGCTTTAAGATATTTTTAAACTCAAGGCTTAGCTTTTTTAGCTTTTTCTTTTTGACGTAGCTGTGAATGATAGTTAAAACAATCAAGCTAAAGCCAAAGAAAATGTGCAAATTTAGCGAATTTTCGCTCATCTCTCCCTTTAAAAAGAGCACGCCACTCGCAAAAAGCCCCACCACGCAGACAAAAAGTAGCAGCAAGATGATGTATTTAAAGACGACCTCGAGCCAGACGTTATCTTTTAGCCTCTCAAACATCAAGCTGCCCTATCTCATCTTCGCTAAAAACTAAAATTTCATTTTCTTTTAGCAGTTTTGCCGCCACGCCGTCGCCTAAAATGAGCTTTTTAGTGAAGCTTCCATCATAAATTTGTCCGCTCCCACAGCTTGGGCTTCTAGCTTTTAAAATAGCCTTTTTACAGCCATTTAGCTTAGCTATCTTTAGGCAAATTTTAGCTCCATTGATGAAATTTTCACTCACATCTTTGGAGTTTTTTGTGACAACTAGCCCATTT
>NZ_CALACG010000332.1 GCF_937890585.1 uncultured Campylobacter sp. | reverse complement strand
CTACCTTGATGTGAGCATCGAGTGGATATTTTTAAACCAAAAGAGTGAATTTGATGAGAGCGGCTACTTTGAACTTGTAAAGCGCTTTGAAAACTATGAACCGCTTGAGTATATTACTGGCAAGGCTGGCTTTTATGGCTTGGAGTTTGAGGTAGAAAGTGGCGTTTTGATACCTCGCCCCGAGACTGAAATTTTAGTTGATAAAGTGCTTGAGATTGCAAGCAGCTATAAAGCGCCAAAGATCGCTGAGATCGGCACTGGCAGCGGGATAATAAGTGTCATGCTTGCCCTTAAAACAAACGCTAAAATAGTAGCCACTGATATAAATGAAAAGGCTCTAAATTTGGCTAAAAAAAATGCGCTTAAATTTAATGTAAGCGAGAAGATTGACTTTGTAAAGTGCTCATATATCGATGAAATTTCAGGTGATATCGACATCTTGGTCTCAAACCCGCCTTATATCGCGCGAGACTATAAACTTGATAAATTTGTGATAAATGAGCCGTATGAGGCGTTATTTGGTGGCGAGGTCGGGGATGAAATTTTAAAAAACATCATCCTTATCGCTAGAAATCGCGGCATAAAAAATATCGCCTGCGAGATGGGCTATGATCAAAGAGCAAGCATGGAGATGGCGCTAAAATTTAGTGGCTATGATGGCGCTTTTTACAAGGACTTAGCGGGCTTTGACAGGGGCTTTTGCGCGAGATTAAAACTATAAAGGAGAGAGATTGAGAAGTATCTATTTTTTACTATTAGCAGCGGTGATCGGCACTGAGCTGACGCTTGGAATTTTGGTCGCGCCAGTCATATTTTTCCCACAAAGCATCATAGGCGAGGGGGTGCTTACGCATTTTATGAGCGGACAGATGATGACAAAGATATTTTTAAAATTTAACTATGTTTTGCTACTTATAAGCGCATTTGTGGCAGTTAGCGAGCTCTTTGATCTAAGAAAAAAGCTTGCATTTTCATTAAAATTTAGCACATTTATGCTCTCGTTTTTAAACTTAGCCCTAGCGCTAAGCTTTGTCTTTATCTTTACGCCTTTTATCGTGCAGGCTCAGGGTCTTGGCGCAGAGGCGACGCAGACAGCGGAGTTTGCCAAGATGCATAGCGCAAGCGAATATGTGATGAAAGTGATGCTTGTTTTGCAGCTCATTTTGTTTTTTGTGAAATTTAAGATCAGTCAAGATGAACGCCAAGCCTGATATCCAAATTTTAACGAATTTTTTAGCCGAATATACGACAGCTATGGTGAGTGCTGGCACATACACTGCGCGCGTAGAAAAGTGCGTAGACCGCATAGCTAAGCACTACGGCTACGACGTTAGCGTGACCATTTTTGTGAAATATTTTACCATTAGCGTGATGGACTCGGCTGACAACTCCCTGCGCCGAACTTATGTAAGAAAGATCCCTCTAGGGCAGGTGAGTTTTAACAGAATTTCCGAGCTATCATCGCTTAGCTGGCAAATTTTAGATGAGGGCTTGAGCTTAGATGAAGCTAAAGAGAGTTTTGATAGTGTGATGAGTTTTGGTGCAAATAAATTTGCTAGCTCGCTTATCTTAATAAGCCTTGCAAATGCGGCATTTTGCAGACTTTTTGGAGGCGATGCTGGCTCAGTTGTTTGTATATTTTTTGCAACGCTTGTTGGCTACACTCTTAAATTTGCCCTTGCAAAAATGGGCGTAAATTTAAAAATCCAATACGTTCTGACATCCTTTGTCGTCTCATTTATCGCCTATCTTGGCGTATCTTACGGACTTACGCACACAAGCGACGTGGCGATAGGCTCGTCTGTGCTCTTTATGATGCCTGGCGTTTTTCTCATAAATTCAGTCTTTGACATCCTAAACGACAACACCCTTGTTGGCATCAGCAGAGCCATAAGCACGGGCATCCTCATACTTTGCATGGCTGTTGGCGTCTATATCACGCTAACGCTTAGCAGCGCGGAGATACTAAATGTTTGAGCTTTTGAGTGAAACGCTTGTAGATGCTGGCTTTGCTGCGGTGGCTGGACTTGGCTTTGCCTATGCTAGCTCGCCTCCAAAAAGAACTCTCATATTTTGTGCCTTGCTTGCTGCATTTGCGCATGCTAGCCGCTTTTGGATAATGCAGATGGGATTTTTTAACATCAGTGTCGCAACGCTCATCGTCTCTTTTATGAGCGGAATTTTAGGCATGCTCTTTGCCAAACGGCTAAAGGTGCCAGCTGAGATCATCGCATTTCCAGCTCTTTTGCCGATGGTGCCAGGAGTTTTTGCATATAAAGGCATTTTGGCACTGTTTTCATTTTTAAATGAGACAAGCATTGCTAAGAAAAACGAATATTTGATCATATTTTTTGATAATGCTATCACGACTACGACGGTTTCGTTAGCGCTTGGTGTGGGCGTTTCAGTGGTGCTTATTTTATTTTATGATCAGTCGCTGATGATAACTAGAGGCGCTAAAGGCAAGCCTAGCAAGAGCAAATGAAAATTTAAAGGAGCTTTGCAGTGAAGATAAGAATTTATTACGAAGATACCGATGCAGGCGGCATCGTCTATCATACAAATTATATTAAATATTGCGAGCGAGCCAGAAGCGAAGCGTTTTTTGAGGCTGGGCTAAATTTCACAAAAGAGAGCGGATACTTTGTCGTTTCAGCTCTTGAGGCTAAATTTCTCGCTTCAGCTGTGCTTGGCGATGAGGTTTTTGTAAGGACAAAGCTCATAGAGCTTAAAAAGGCAAGCCTTGTTTTAGAGCAAGAAATTTATAAATTTGATGAAAAAGATGTAGAAAAAGTGCTCTTTAAAGCGACTATCACGCTAGCTTTTATGAAAGAGGGCAGGCTAGCAAAGATAGATGAGAGCATGAAAACTTTTATAAATGGGGTTAAATTTTAGCAAGTAAAACTGCTAAATTCCGCTTGTGCTATTTTGCTCCTGCGAATTTACCTCATTAAAGTGATCGCTTTTTGTATCATAAATTTTCACATCATATAAAACTTGCGAGCCCTCAACTCTCTCTGTAAAAATTTTGCTGGCACTTTTGTTTATGAAATTTGTATAGATATACTCCACTCCCAGCGCACTTGAGTAGCCGATCTGTGAGTATCTAAAATCAACTCCAAAAAGATCTCCAAGCCCTAAAAATCTCTCATCAAGCGAATTTAGCGAATTTGCCACAAAGAGGTTTTGCCTATCTCTTTGCGTGATAGCGCTAAAGATATTTGGCAAGAAATTTATCTGTGTGCTTAAAAGCGCATAAGGCTTTATCTCAAAGCCTCTCATCTGCGTTGCCACAAGAGAAGCTTTTACGATTGGGATGTTTAAAAAGATGCTTGCGTTATCAAATTTAGATTTTTTACTTAAAGTATCGTTTAAATTTATATCTTTGCCAGTGATCGAGCTCTCGTAGTAGTCGTTACTTTGCATGCGTACATACTCATTTAACTTTTGTGCTAGCGCGCTGCCATCGTCAAAGGCGACTATCTTTTCATTAGCAAAAGCGAGCAGGGCTGAAATTTGCGCTTTGTAATCAACTCCACCAAAGATCAAATTTGGCTTTGGAGCTACCACAAAAGAGCTATGAACGCTTGGGATGTAGATGAGTTCGCTTGGCAGGATGAGAGAATTTGCTATGTTTGCGCCATTTTGAGTAAGAGCTGCTATAAAGTAGATAAAACCTTCGTTTCTAGCGTTTTGAAGCGCGTTTTGAAGGCTTTGAAGGCTCTCGTCGTTGCTATTTATAAATTTGACTTCGACATTTGCTTCTTGCTTTAAAATGTATGTTAAAACTGCGTTTGATACGACATTTGCGTATGATTTTATGACCTTTTGAGGGATGATGACTGCTATCTTATCGCTTTGCGCAAGCTTTAAAATCATCTCTCCGCCAAGCGAAGCGTAAAGGTCTAAAAGTGCCTTATCATCTATCTTTGCTGGCTCAAATCTCGCCATAAAGCTAGCTAGCATATCGCTCTTAATAAGCTCATTTAAGCAAGAGCTATCACAAAATTCTGGCTCTAAATTTATGTAAGTGATCTTTGCTGGCGGTATGCTTGAGAGGCTTTGATTTTTTGTGATGTTGCTTTCAAATTTTGCCTCAGTGGTCTCGTCTTGCATCTCGCTTAAGGCTTCATTTTGCGCTGCAAAAAGACTTACAAATATAACTAAAAAAAGAAAAATTCTTTTCATATCACTCCCTTGATTTTTTTCAAATCATCTATAAAATTTTCTTCAAAACTTGGGTTTTTGCTGATCCACTCTGGTGAAAAAGTTGGCATTATAAACCTGCTATTATCTTTTAAGATACTTCCTCTTATGCCTGAAAATCCGCCTTTTGTGAGTAAATTTGGATAAAAATGCATAAATGCTTCTTCTCCTAAAGTGATGATTATTTTGGGCTTAATGAGCCTGATCTCTTCAAGTAGATATGGCCTGCAAAGCTCAAAAGAGCGCTCTAGCGCTGGATTTTTCGCGTCATTTTGTGAAATTTCACAGCGTAAAAGCGAGCTTATATAAACACTATCTTTTTCTAAATTTAAGCCTTCTTTTATAGCATTTTGCAAAATTTTGCCACTTATGCCTTCAAAATAATCATCTTTTTTGCAAAGTAAGACAAACATTATCTTGCTATTTTTATCACCAAAGCCAGTAGAAACGCACTTTGAACTGTTTCTCAAAAAGCAAAGAGAGCACTTTTTTATCTCGCTATTTAGCTCGTCTATGCTGTTATAATCTTGATATTTACTTAAATTAAGAAAATTTTCATCTATAAAATTGTAACCGATCGCTTTTAAAAAAAGTAATTTTTCTAAGAGATCTTTATTTTTATGAAATTTCATTTTTGGATTATAACTTGATTTACTTAAAGTTTAAATTATAGTTTTTTCGGGCTGATTTATTCAAAGGAATTTAAGTATTGCTTTGATAAAATCCCACTTTTTATATTAACTTTAAGGATAGAAATGAAAAGGACTTATCAACCTCATAAAACCCCTAAAAAACGCACTCACGGCTTTCGTTTAAGAATGAAAACTAAAAATGGCCGCAAGGTTATCAACGCTAGACGTGCTAAAGGTAGAAAAAGATTGGCTGCTTAGCTGGTTTTGAGTCACTAAGTGACTCGAGAGAATTTTCTCAGGTTTATAAAGAAGCCAGCAAATGGCACTGCGATGCTTGCGTAGTTTTTTATAAGCCTACAATTGAAAAAAAATTAGCAGTTGTTGCTAGCAAAAAAGTGGGAAAGGCAGTAGTTAGAAATAGAGCAAAGAGGCTTTTAAGAGCTGCTTTTTTTTCTATTTCTAATGAGCTAAAAGATGGCACTTACATTATGGTCGCAAAAAATGGAATTACAGAAATTTCATTTGACAAAATTTGTAAAAATTTGAGCTGGTCTACAAAAAAAATGGGATGTCTAAAATGAAAAAATTTGCGATTAAATTTATCGCTTTTTATCAAAAATATATTTCCATACTTCTGCCAAAAAGCTGTCGCTACTATCCGACTTGCTCACAATACGCCATTTGGGAATTTCAAACAAATAGCTTTTTCTCTGCTTTTTTTGCAACATTTATGCGAATTTTAAGATGCAATCAACTTTTCAAAGGCGGTATCAACTACCCAATCATCCGCAAAAAATTTAACTCATGTTTTATATTTCAAAAAAGCGATACCAAAAATGTAAATTTCTGGTTTATCCCTTGCCAAAATAGTAAATTTTATGTCGTAAAAGTATTAGATAAATTAAAGGAAAAAAATTAAATGGAACAGATGTCTATGCAAAAAAGACTGCTTCTTGCAGCACTTTTGTCTATCGTATTTTTTATAGTATATGACTTTTTTATGCCAAAAAGAGCTCCACTAGAGCAAAACCAGACAACGATCTCTCAAACAATGGATCAAAGCAAAGCTCCAGCTTATGCTAACGATACTCCAAAATCAAATGAAAATTTAGCTTCAAACGAGATAATCGCTACCATCAAAGGTCAAAGCTATGAAGCAAAGATAGATAAGCTAGGCAGGATTGCGAAATTTTATCTCACCGAAGATAAGTACAAAACAGAAGATGGCAACAAAATCGAGCTTGTTTCACAAAATCCATTACCACTTGAGCTTAGATTTAACGATAGCACTTTAAATGCTGATGCTTTTAAGGTTGCATATAGCAGTGACGCTAGCGAGGTATATGCTAGCAGCGAGCCTAAAACCATAAAACTCATTCAAAATTTAGATGGCGTTACAGTCACAAAAAATATCAAATTTTATCCAAATGGTCGTTACGAGGTAGAATTAAATTTAAGTAAAAGTGTTGATTATTTCATCACTCCTGGTTTTAGACCAAATATCGCGATAGATAGTTACACGGTTCATGGCGTTATGCTTAGAAATACAGATGATAGCCTAAATATCATAGAAGATGGTGATGCAAAAGAGGTTAAAAACTACGCAAATACAACTATAGCGGCTGCATCTGATAGATACTATACAGCGCTATTTTACTCATTTGATAAACCATTTGAAGCTGTTGTAGATAAAGATGCAAATAACAATCCTATCGTCTTTGTAAAGGCAAATGATAGTCTAAAACTAGGCGCTTACATCGGACCAAAAGAGCATAAAATTTTAAGCTCGATGGATGAGAGACTAAACGACGTTATCGAGTATGGTTGGTTTACATTTATAGCAAAGCCGATGTTTGCATTCTTAAATTTCTTACATAACTACATTGGCAACTGGGGTTGGGCGATAGTTGTGTTAACGCTTGTTATAAGGATAGTTTTATTCCCACTTACATATAAGGGTATGCTATCGATGAATAAGCTAAAAGAGCTTGCTCCAAAGGTAAAAGAGATCCAAACAAAATATAAAGACGATAAGCAAAAGATGCAAGTTCATATGATGGAGTTATACAAAAAACATGGTGCAAACCCGATGGGTGGCTGCTTGCCGATCTTGCTTCAAATTCCTGTATTTTTTGCGATCTACCGCGTTTTACTAAATGCGATCGAGCTAAAAGGCGCTCCTTGGATACTTTGGATACACGATCTTTCAGTGATGGATCCATACTTTGTGCTACCTATCTTGATGGGTCTAACGATGTTTTTACAACAAAAGCTTACACCAACGACATTTACCGATCCTATGCAAGAAAAGGTTATGAAATTCTTGCCTTTGATCTTCACATTTTTCTTTGTGACATTCCCAGCAGGTCTTACGCTTTACTGGTTTGTAAATAACGTTTGTTCGGTCGTTCAACAAGTTTTTGTAAATAAACTTTTTGAAAAACATAAAAAAGCTGCGGAGGTAAAGGCTTAATGAGAATAGAAGCAAATACTCTCCAAGAGGCATTTCAAAAGGCAGCCGAGCAGCTTAATTGTTCAGTCACTGAGCTTGATATAAAGGTCTTGCAGCATCCAAGTAGCGGATTTTTTGGATTTTTCAAAAAGACTGCGATCATTGAGGCAAATTTAGAAAATCAGTCAAAACCACAGCATAAACCAAAAAATGATAGAAATTTTGCTAAAAAAAGTGATGAAAGTGAGCCTGTAAAAGAGGAGAAAAAACAGAGTAAAAAACACGATCATAATGATAAAAAGCGAAATCCTAAAAAGCATAAAGATGAGAAAAATGAGGCTAAGCCTGAGCAAAAAGAGCATAAAAATGAAAAGCAAAATTTAAGCGAGAAAAACTCAGCTCTTGCAAAAGATGCCTTTGCTGAAAAGGGCGAAAAAGAGGCTGAAGAGCCAGGATATGTTATAAAAAGACTTGATGAGCCAAAGGCGCCTAAAGAACAAAGAGAGCAAAAAGAAGCAAAAGAGCCGCAAGCTAGCAAAAGTGCTCCTAAAAATATCCTAGATACTTCAATCATCGAAAATTTCAACCATACAGATGAAGAGAGTGCACCTCAAGCTTTGCCAAAAGAGAAAAAAGAAAAAGTTGTAATCGACTTTGATAAAATTTTGCCTGAGATAAAAGAGGGTATGACGCGTCTTTTTAAAGCAAGCTGCTTTGAGATAGATAAGGTAGAGGTTAGTAAATTTAACGATGAGACCGTGCTTATCGAGCTAGACGGAGCTGATGCGGCGCTACTTATCGGCAAAGAGGGTTATAGATATAAGGCGATATCTTATATGCTTTACAACTGGCTAAATTCGAAATACAACCTTGCTATCCGCCTAGAGATCGCGCAATTTTTACAAAATCAAGAAGCTATGATGGATCAATATCTAAATGGTGTGATTGATCGTGTGCAAAATAGCGGTAGAGCCCAAACGAAGCCACTTGATGGGGTTTTGGTTAAGATCGCGCTTGAGAAACTACGCGAGAAATTCCCAGATAAATATGTCGGCATAAAAAGCGGCAATGACGGCAAATTTGTCGTGGTAAATGACTTTTTCAAAAAATGAGTGAAACTATCGCAGCCCTTGCCACAGCTTATGGCATCGGCTCAGTTTCTATCGTAAGGCTTAGCGGCAAGGACGCCCTAGCCACCTCTTTAAAACTTCTTAAACTTTCAAATTTAGAGCCAAGATACGCAAAACTAGCCAAAATTTACTCCATTGATGATGAAATTTTAGACGAGGGCATAGTTATATATTTTAAAGCCCCAGCAAGCTTTACTGGCGAGGACATCGTCGAGTTTCAAACTCATGGCGGCGTTATGGTGAGCGAGAGAATTTTAAATGAGCTAATAAGAGCTGGTGCTAGGCTGGCAATGCCAGGTGAGTTTAGCAAGCGGGCATTTTTAAATGGCAAGATGGATCTAGCCAAGGCCGAGGCGATGCAAGGACTCATCACTTCAAAAAGCGAGATAGCTGCTAAAATTTTAACCCGCCAAATGCAAGGTGATCTTAGTAAATTTGTAGGCGAGATAAGGGGCGAAGTGGTCAAAACGCTTGCCTTTGTTGAGACGATGATTGACTACGCTGATGATGATCTGCCTGCAAATTTGCTAGAGCAGACTAAGCAGATGCTTTTAAAAAATAGCGAGAAGCTAGAGCGCATAGCAACTCTTAGCGAGCAAAGAAGGGGGCTCATAGATGGCTTTAAGATCGCTATCGTTGGTAAGCCAAACGTTGGCAAAAGCTCTATTTTAAACTCATTTTTGGCATATGAGCGCGCGATTGTCAGCGACGAAGCGGGCACGACTAGAGATAGGATAGAAGAAAATTTCAAGATCGGCTCGCATCTGGTTCGTATAATAGACACCGCTGGCATCAGAAAAGATGCTGGAAAGATCGAGCAAATCGGCATAAACTACTCAATCTCAGCCATAAACGAGGCCGACATCATCCTAGCTGTATTTGACGGCTCTTGCCCAAGCGACGAGCAAGATAAGGAGATAATTAGGCTCGTTTCTAACTCAAACAAAAAAGCCTTTTTTATCCTAAATAAAAGCGATCTTGCGTTTAAATTTGACATAGAGTTAGAGGGCGCTATCAAAATTTCAGCAAAAAATGATACAAGCGTAGTTTTAAAAGAGCTTGAGGGCTACCTCAAGACGCAAGACACCGACGAGATCATGCTAAGCTCAAACCGCCAAATTTTAAGCTGCAAAGAGGCGAGCGAGGCTTTAAAAAGAGCGTTTTTAAGACTAAGTGAAGAGGAGCTAGAAATTTTTGCTTACGAGCTAAATACCGCGATAAAGGCACTTGCAAGCATCACAAAGCCATTTGAGAGAAGTGAGATTTTAGACGAGATGTTTAGCCATTTTTGTTTAGGGAAATGATACTTTTTTTGGTTAAAATTTGCGCTTTTTAAAGGAGAGAATATGAAAATTTTACTTATAAATGGTGGCAAAAAATTTGGCCATTCAGATGGCAGGCTCAATCAAACACTTCACGATCTTGCATACGAAAAACTAGCAAAAATGAGTCACGAGGTAAAGCAAACCGTGATAGATCAAGGCTATGACATCGAGGCTGAAGTTGAGAAATTTCTCTGGATGGATGCGGTAGTTTGGCAGATGCCAGCTTGGTGGATGGGCGAGCCTTGGATAGTGAAAAAATATATCGACGAGGTTTTTACGGCAGGTCATGGCAAGCTTTATACGAGTGATGGCAGGCACAGGATAGATCCTGCGAAAAACTACGGCAAAGGCGGCTTGTTAAATGGCAAGAAATTTATGCTAAGCCTTACTTGGAATGCCCCAGCCGAGGCATTTAGCGATCCAAATGAGTTTTTTGAGGCGCGCGGCGTTGATGGAGTTTATTTTCATTTTAGAAAGGCAAATGAATTTATGGGCCTAAAGTCGCTTCCGCACTTTATCTGCTGCGATGTTATCAAGATGCCAGACGTGCCAAGATACCTAAAAGAGTATGAAACGCATCTTGAAAAAGTTTTCAAAGCGTAAAAACAAATTTCTACCGCTCTCTAGCCATTTGCGCTAGAGGGCATTTAAATTTATATCTATCTTGTGTGGGGAAAATGAGGACAAAATTTCTATTTTTAGCTGCTATTATATTATTTGCAGGGTGTGCTGGCAAGCAAATTTTAGCGCCAAGCGAAAAGTCAAATTTACTCTATCTTGAAAATAACGAAACACTGCATGAGATGAAATTTAATAAGCTTGAAAATAGCCTAAATGACTTTAATAAATTTGCAAACATTGTCGGCAAGGCTGAGATAAAAGCAGCTGGCGAAAATGGCAGATTTAGCGCACTTGGCGAGCTAATGCAAAGTGGCGACGCAAATAAAACGATGATCGTTAAAAACTTAGACACTAGCAAGGACGCTGTGCTATCAAATTCTAACGATATAGATGAGCTAATAAATGCAAAAAATATTAAATTTTATGAAATTTCAAATGGCGCTATAAAAAGCGTGGTTTATAGCACAAAGAGCATGCCAGTTTGCGAAGCTTTTGTAAGCGGAAAAGAGGCGATAAAAGTAAAAAGCGTGACAAATCACCCTTTGAAAAATGGCTTTTTTGCAGTGATCTTAAGCTCAGATATATCTAATGATCAAGGCTTTTTTCTAAGAGAGACGAGGTATTATTTCAACCTTTCAAGCGAAGATGAAGAGAAGATAAAAGCTGAGACGCTAACGCAAAATTTTTACAAAACATTTATCGAAAGTGACCTCGTGAGACAAGGTGAAATTCTCTCGAATGTGCTTTGTTTTAGTAAATTTCAAAAGGCTTTTTAGTAACTTTTTATAAGCAAGGTTGTAAAATAGCTTAAAATTCTTAAAAGGTTACATCAATGGATAAAGCTACCATACAAGCACATAAAATCAGCGACGAAGAGTATGAGGAGATCTTAAAAATTTTAGGCCGTGAGCCAAATTTACTAGAGCTTGGCATATTTTCAGCTATGTGGAGCGAGCACTGCAGCTACAAATCAAGCAAAAAATACCTAAACGGCTTTCCGACAAAGGCACCATGGGTCATTCAAGGACCTGGCGAAAATGCTGGTGTCATCGACGTTGGCGATGGGGTTGCAGCTGTGTTTAAGATGGAGAGTCACAACCACCCAAGCTTTATCGAGCCGTTTCAAGGCGCTGCAACTGGCGTTGGTGGAATTTTAAGAGACGTCTTTACGATGGGCGCAAGAGTTGTTGCGAACATGAACTCACTTCGTTTTGGTGAGATAAGAGGCGAGGGCGAGCTAGCCAAAAAGCATAGATATTTGTTAAAAGGAAGTGTTGCTGGCATAGGACACTACGGCAACTGCATGGGTATCCCAACGATCGGCGGTGAGACTACCTTTGATCCTAGCTTTAATGGCAATATCTTAATCAACGCCTTCGCGCTTGGCCTTTGCAAAAGTGATGAAATTTTCTACGGCAAGGCTGAAGGTGTTGGCAACCCAGTCATCTACGTAGGCTCAAAGACCGGCAGAGACGGACTTGGCGGCGCTGTGATGGCGAGCGATAGCTTTAACGATGAAAATAAATCGCTTCGCCCAACGGTGCAAGTGGGCGATCCATTTGCCGAGAAGCTACTTATGGAGGCGTGCCTAGAGCTCTTTAAAAAAGACTACATCATCGGCATCCAAGATATGGGCGCAGCAGGACTAACAAGCTCTAGCTTTGAGATGGCTGGCAGAAGCGGCAGCGGCATGAAGATGTATCTAGATCGCGTGCCGATGCGCGAAGTTGGCATGACGCCTTATGAGCTAATGCTAAGCGAGTCTCAAGAGCGTATGCTAATATGTGCCAAAAAAGGCTATGAGCAAAAGGTGCTTGAAATTTTTAGAAAGTGGGATCTTGACGCTGAGATCATCGGTGAGGTCACAAGTAGCGGCGTTATGCAGCTTTACTGGCACGACGAGCTTGCAGGCGAAATCCCTATCGGCCCACTTAGCGAAGCAGCTCCAGTGCTTGATCGTCCAGTCGCACGTCCAAAATACCTTGATGAGATAGCAAATTTAAAAATTCCAAACAACATTGATAACAAAACGGCATTTTTTAAGCTTTTAAAAGAGCCAGAAGTGCTAAATAAAAGCTTTATCTACGACCAATACGACGCAAATATCCAGACAAACACCATAAAACAGCCAGGGCACTTAGGTGCTGCAAGCATCAGAGTAAAAGGTACTAAAAAGGCTGTCTCTATGGCTGCGCAGTGCGATCCTAGAGCAAATTTTGTTGATCCAAAGATCGGCGCTGCAAGAGCTGTTGCTGCAGCTGGTAGAAAGGTCGCGATGAGCGGTGCTGTGCCACTTGCGATCACCGACTGCCTAAACTACGGCAACCCGCAAAATCCAGAGGTTATGTGGCAGTTTAAAGAGGGTTGCGAAGGCATAAAAGAGGCTTGCCGTGAGCTAAATACACCAGTTGTTAGCGGTAACGTGAGCCTTTATAACGACACTGACGGCGTTAGCGTCTATCCAACGCCAGCTATCGTCACGGTTGGTGTAAATGAAGATGCAAATTTAAACCTAAAAAGCACATTTTTAAGCGAGGGTAGAGCGATATATCTACTTGGCGAGACAAGCGGAGAATTTGCTGCTTCGCTTTATGCAAAGGCGCTATTTGACGTGGTTGGTGGCAAGCTTAAAGAGGTTGATTATAAAGCTGAGCGAGCCCTTTGGGAGCTAGTGATAGAGGCAAATAAAGAGCAAATTTTAGAGTTTGCAAATAGCGTAGGCGTAGGCGGCCTTGCTATCACGCTAGCAAAAATGGCTAGCATCTCAAACATCGGTGCAAAGTGCGAGATTAAATTTAAAGAGCCAAATTTCATCTTTGACGAGATCTTTTCAAGAGCAGTTGTGGGTGTAAAAGACGAGGCTAAATTTGAAACGCTTGCGGCTAAATTTGAAGTGAAATTTGAAAAGATCGGTGTTAGCGGAGGCAAGAGATTTAAGCTAAATGATATCGATGAGAGCTTAGAGGACGTAAGAGAAATTTATCTAAATGAGTTTGCGAAAATCGTAAAAAGGGAGGACTAAAAGATGTTTTCTAAAAAGGAAAAAGCAAGCGGGGAAAAGGAAGTAGAGCAAAACGAGAAAAAAGGAGTGGCAAAACCGCCAGTGCTCTTTAGCGATACTCAAAATTTGATAAGTACGATCGAAAAAAGGCTAAATGCCCCTTTGATAACCTACTACAACTCAAACGCTGGTAATGTCTGCGGCAACGATGCCAGTGCGATGTATGAAATTTTAAAGGGCAAAAAGATAGACACTGCCTATCTTTTCATAAAAAGTGACGGCGGAAGCGGTATAGCCGCACTTAGGATCATTAGCACACTTAGAAACTACTGCAAAAATTTAATAGCGCTGATCCCATCAAACTGCGCCTCAGCTGCTACGATGATGGCACTTGGCGCAAATGAGATCGTTATGGGGCCGCTTGCCTATCTAACTCCGGTTGATACCTCGCTCAAACACGAGCTAAGCCCTACAAACAAGGGTAATGAGCTAGTTAGCGTCTCTATGGACGAGCTTAGCCGTGTGGTGAAGCTTTGGAAAGAGCAGGATAAAGATAGACCAAACGACACAAACCCCTATAACTCGCTATATGAGTATATCCATCCGCTAGTTTTTGGTGCGGTTGATCGTGCTAGCTCGCTCTCACTTAAAATTTGCTCTGAGCTGCTTAGATATCACATAGATGATGACAAAAAGATCGTTGAAATTTCAGAGCGACTAAACGCAGACTACCCAGCGCACGAGTATCCAATACTCTTTCGTGAGGCGCAGGAGATCGGCCTGCATGTCAAAAAAATGGACGATGATCTAAACGAGATGCTTCAGGAGCTAACGCTGCTTTACTCAGAGATGGGGCAGCGAGCCTTTACCGACTACGATGAGAACAGCTATCACGATAACAACATCGCAAACATCATCGAGACAAACGGCAAACAAATTTACTATCAGATCGATAAAGACTGGTTTTATCGCCCTGAGGAGCGCCGTTGGAACGTGATGAATGACGAGAGCTCATGGCGCAAAAATGAGCTGGTAAACGGCAAGATAAAAAATACGATCTATCACTTGTGGTAATATGTCTGGAGTCCTGTTTTTACTCATATTAGGCGGTGCGATATTTTTATTTATGAATGTCCAAAGTAGTAACCGCAAGAAACAAGCAAATGTAAATGAGGCTAAATTTCTAGTCTCACTGCTTGCAAAAGTCGCTAAAAGTGACGGCAGAGTTAGCGAACTAGAGGCTAGACTGATCACTCAAGTACTTGATGATCTAAGCCAGAAAATTAGTGGCGTTAGTGGCGTGCGTGAGTATCTAAAAGAGGTCTATAATAGCCAAAAAGAAAATGTAGATAATGCCTATGAAACCGCCAGAAACTACAAGCGCGCGTTTAATCTAAACTACGATACCTGCGTAGCTAGGCTCACTTTTTTTCTAAATTTAGCCTATATAGATGGAGAATTTAACAAAAGCGAGCAAGATATTATAAGAAATATCGCTTATGGATTTGGCATAGATAAAGAGACGCTTGATGAGATAATCTATAAATTTGATAGCTTCTATGGCTCAAGATTTGGGGCAGACCGCGATGAGGTGAGCCGAGAAAACGATGCGTTTGAGGTTTTAGGACTTAGTAAAAATGCAAGCCTTGATGAGGTAAAGGCTCGCTACAAAGAGCTTGTGAGGCAGTATCATCCTGACATTTTGATGGGCAGGGGTGAGAGCAAAGATGTGATAGAGCGCTCGACTAAGAAGCTTCAGGAGATAAATGAGGCTTATGGGCGATTAAAAGAGAAATTTGGAGTTTAGATGAAGAGATTTATTATTTTGCTGCTAGCGGTGGCTGGCTTTTGTAATGATTTTAAAGTGGTAAATGTCGATGGAAAAGAGATAAAATTTAAGCTTACGCAAAGCGAGCTTTATCGAGATCAAAGGTTGCTCATCAGCAACTACGATGTTAAAGATAGCAATGTGAGCATAATATTTGTCGATAAAGATGGCAACAAGAGCGACATTATGTCGGTTCAAGCAAAAAAATTAAATGAAATTAGTGAGTATATCTTTTCGTATGATCGTGGCATAAAGGTGATGAAATTTAGCTCGAAAAAGCCGATATGCGAGGCGCTTGAGAAAGAGGAGCCTATAAATTTAAGCGTATTAGATGCGAGTTATTTTGATGGCAATCAAATTTCAAGCTATGCCTTTAGCGTTGATATTGTTGGTCAAGAGCGTGAAAACTTTGTAGAGAGAAAAGACTATTATATAGATGCTGCTGCAAATGTTATGGTTACGCTAGAAGCCTTATCGATAAAAAATATCGCAAAGGATATAAAAATGGGGCAGCTTCTGCTTGTAAAAGGTATGTGTTTAACAAAAAGATAAAAAATTTAATAAAGGAGAAAAAATGAGAGAAATTTTGCTAGCAGTTATTGTGGCGATAGGATTAAACGGGTGTTTTTGCTCCGCTAAAGCGATAATGTTAAGAACAAAAGTAGGATAGGTAAAATTTATGAACTCAATTGGATTAATATTACAATGTATAGTATAAAGAGAGATGGTAAGGTAAAGAAATTTTTTAGCAATAAAGGGTTTGGTTTTATTGAAGGAAGTGATGGATTAGAGTATTTTTTTCATAAGAATGATATTCAAAGTTATCATATTAAAGAAGGGGATTTGGTTGAATTTGTTCCTGGTAAAAATTTAAAAGGATATATATATGATGTGGAGTATTATCTAAACGGAGATGATTTTATAAAAGTTATGATTGATATTTATTACGAAATTTGTAGTTAAGGAGTGATTAAAGAATGGAATTTAATAAAGAAAATTTAAAATGGTATAGTACAACAGTTGGAACTCTTAATATAAACATATGCGACTTAAATAATGGTGGAAAAATTATAATAGTAAGAGATCCAAAGATATTAGCTCTTGATATAAAGGCTAAGTTTTGGGTATCTTCATATGATAAGGCACAAGGAGTTCCTCATTTAATGGAACACTGCCTATTTAGTAATGTAATAGATGGAAAATCTATATTCAAATGTGAAGATGAACTTATTAGATTAGGAATAACTCTTAATGCACAAACTAGCTATAAGGATATGACTTTAGTTGCAAATACAGCTTCGTGTATGAGTGCAGATAAATATCCAGATGATAACATTTATCATTTGTTGTGCAGTAATTATGAATACAAAATCCTTTTAAAAAGATTGGGAGACATCCATTATAACTTAGTTACTACAGATGTAAATTCTGAATATTTAGAACAAGAAAAAGGTGTTATATATGGAGAAATGCAAGCTAGATATCCAGGAGATGCTCAATCAATAAGAAAGATTGCTGAATGGTCAGTTCTTACTGGAACTAGATACAGTGCTATTGGTAATGAGCTCAATATTAAAGATATGACTACTGATCATATAAACTATATGAGAACTAGGACTTTTTCATATGAAAATATAAAAACTATAGTTATCACAGCTCCTGAATTTGTAGATATAAATGATATAATAGATATCTATGTAGCTAGACTTTGGGAAGGGTTAGATACAAATTATAAAACTATAAACAAAGATATAAATAAATTTAGTAAAGAAGCTATTGAATTTGTAGACACTTATGCTTCGCCTAGATTTGAACCAGATCAAAATAGCTTTTTAGTTAGAAGTACTCAAGCTAAATATGATAACGAACATGGAGAAATTCCTTATATTCATAAAGTAAAGTCTGAAAAGAATGCTGCTATAATTAAGGATGTGATTATAAACTTGCCTACAATTAAAGTAGGTTTAGATATGTTAATAGAAAATACTGCTAAAATTATTGCTCAATTATATATTCAAAGTAAGCTTAATGAGTACTATAGAGAAAAACATCCTGTTACTTATGGTGTAATGAGATATTATAATATATGGAGATGTGATAGAGAAAACTATAATACTACCTCATTTATAATAAAATTATCAACAGTTTCTTCAAGTGAAGAATTTATGAATAGCTTATTTGAATTTAAAAAATGGGTTTATAATCCAGAAGAAGTTGATAATGCTATCAGAAGTTGGGAAGTAACTTGTAAGAATGAATGGTACAGTTTTATGAATGGAGAAATTAATCAGATGAATCCTTTAGATTCTTTTGAAGATCTTAACTCTATCATTTTAGGAACTTTAACTGAAACTGCCGAAGATAAAATTAATATGTTAAATCAATATTCTGTAGAAAAAAATAAGCTTTTCCCTAAGGCATTAGTAGATAAGTTTAATTATATAAATAATAAAAAAGAACTTATACATAAATA
>NZ_CALACG010000331.1 GCF_937890585.1 uncultured Campylobacter sp. | reverse complement strand
GGATAAATACTGAATTGTTAAATTTTGACCTTTGAAATTTAAACATTTTTCTCCTTTTTATAAATTTCAGTTTTGCCTTAAAATAACAAAAAAGAGTAAATAGGTCAAATTTTATCTTTAAATTTTTTATGAAATTTTAAGCTTCAGCCACCAAAAATAGCCACTTTGAAATTTATCTCAAGTCTCTTTCATCTCTCTTTGGTTTTGCAAGAGTTGTTAGCACTATGACGAAAAAAGCGATGCCAAATGTGATATACAAGATGATCTTTGGCGAGTCAAACTCTATCCTCGACCTTGCGACCTCTTCGCCGCTTGCCTCCACTAGCTCGCCGCGCTTTATCATCTCGCTGATATCTTTCGCGCTAAGCTCTTTAGACGGCCTTGTTAAAATTTCTATGACGCTAAGATCAGCCACCTCATAAACGCTATGTCTAATGCCATAAAATGGCTTTATGTTGCTAAAAAAATAGACCTTCTCGCCGTTTGCATAGACCGCGCCATATTCGCCATCTTTTACCAGCCCTACCTCACGCCAAGAGCTACTTGTGGCAAATTTATATAAAGAGACTGTTTGCGCCTCTAAGTGCCTGCCATGCTTTGAGCGCCGCCACTCTTCACCTTGCTGTAAGAAATACGCCGAGCTTTCATCTACAAAAACGTCAGCATAGAGCCTTTTTAGCTCGCCTTTTAGCTGGTAGTCTGAAATTTTAGCCTGCTCGTTTTTGGTGCTATCCCAAAAGTAAATTCCATCTTTGCTGGCAAAAAGAGGCCAAAAAGAGTGCACGTTATCCACGCTATAAATGGCGCTATAAGGCATATTTTGGGCACTAAATTTATGCTCATTTGCAAACACAGCTCCACTTTTTGGCTCAAAAAGATATTCTATATCATGCTTAGCATCGTAGCATATCCGGCGCGTCTCATCTGAATATCTTGTATCAAGCCTATAAAAGCCCATAAACAAGCTTTTGCCGTCTGTGTAATATCCGCTAGGAGCGCCATTTTCTGCCGTGATGTATCTTAGCCCGCTAGGCTGCGCGTCAAGCTTTTCGCCCTTGTAGTAAAGCGTGCCGCCATCTCTTGCAAAGCCAGCGTCAAATATAGGCTCTAAATTTGTGCTTTCAACCCTTTTTGTCCTGTAAAAATAAGGGCTATCATCGTAGCTTTTTATAAAAACGTGAACAAGGTTTTTCATAATGGCGCCAAATTCGCTAAATCCCGCCTTTTTCTCGCTTCTAGTGGCGCAATAATAGCTTATCTTGCCATCACTTAGATAGCCATTGCCAAGCACTTTGGCGCTCTTTGGATCAAGACCTGGTAAAATTTCTCTAGCGCAATAGACACTGTTTTTATCAGCCGCCACGTTTGAGTAGTCGTATGCGTGTTTTAGCTTTAAGACCCTAAAACTAGCCTCATCGACGCCTTTTAGCTCATACTTGCCACTGCCTGAAATTTGAACGTAAATTTTACCCTCAGGCGAGCGGTAAAACTCGCTATTATCAATGTTTGCAAAGCTTCTTTGATACTTGCCCTCATGCCATAGATAAAGCATCGCCAAAACAAAAAATAGCGTCAAAATGACAAAAAGATAAAGTATCTTAGTCGCAATTTTTCTCATTATCTATAATCATCCACCCTTTTTTTAAGCTCGCTGTTTTGCTTTTTGTTTTTAAAAATAGCGCCAACTACCGAAGCCATAAATGCAATGGCTAAAAATATCCAGTAGGCATATTTTTGCGAGTAATCATCAAAGTCGCTTATCGCATCGATCACCACCTCGCCCTCAGCTGGCACCATAGCGCCTTGATCTACCATTTTTACTATCTCATCAAGTTTTAAATTCTCAACATTTGAGTCATAAGGACGAGTGAGGATTTCAACCACGCCAAGGTCGTTTATATCATAAACGCTGCTGTTAAAACGCCAGCCGTAGCCGACGTTATCAAAATAATATGTCTTATCGCCGTTTGCATAAACCGCTCCGTAGCCATCGTTTCTTACAAGACCGATCTTTCGCCACTGCTCTTTTGTATCAAGCCTAACGATACACGTGTGGCGTGAGCTTAGGCTGTGATCATTTTTCGTGTTGTGCCAAATTTCATAGGTTTTTAGAAAATATGTCTTGCCATCACTTATCACCACGTCGCCATATAGCGGCGTTATCTCGCCTTTAAATGGATCATCGCCGTCTCTTACAAACTCGCCCTCATCTATGCTGTTATACCACTGCCACTTTCGCTCCCAGTGATAGATTCCGCCTTTGCCGCGAAAGAGCGCATGATAGGTGTGCTCATCTTTTAGGTTAAAAAGTGGCTCGTATGGGGCAAATTTTGGGTCAAATTCATGATCATTTGCATAGACCATGCCAGAATTTGGCTCATAAAGATAGTAAATGCGCCATATCTCGCCGATATCACGCATTTGTGGGCTAAATTTGATCCCTAGTTTTGTGCTGTCATAATAGACATTTTCTCCGTCAGTCGTAAAATGCACGCTCTTTCTGCCAGATATCTGCTCGATATATCGCATTTTACTGGCATTTGCGCCCTCTAGCTCTTTGCCATCATGATAGACCTTCACGCCGTCGCTTGCATAGCCAAAGCCCAAGATCGCAGCTAAATTTGCGTTATTAACCTCTCTAAATTTATAGATATGAGTTTGCGCTTTTGGAGTGTTAAACATTTTGTGCGATACGATGTCCCAAAACTCTTTAAGTGCGGATATTTCAAGGTTTGTCTCGCTTACGCTATCGCAAAAATATGTTATCTTGCCATCACCAAAATAGCCATTGCCAAGCGCTCTAACGCCATTTGGATCAAGTCCGCTCATCACGAAGTTGCCACAATATACCGCCTCATCGCTAGCGCCAACGTTTCTGTTGTCGTATTTGCCGGTGTCAATGTATCTAAATTTGCTGGCCCTCACGCCTATTAGCTCAAATTTACCCCCACTTGGCACCATGGCATAGACCTTGTCATCTTTGACGTAAAAAAAGCTATTATTTAGCTCTTTACTATCGCCAATGTCGTCATCTAAAATAGAAACTAACCCAAAGATAAAAAAGTAGGTAGCAAAAAATATCACAACAATGGCGATTATTACTGAGATTAGCGGATGTTTTTTTAACATTTTAGCTCCGTTTCAAACAAATTTAGCGACCTCATAATGGTGCAAAAACCTTTCATACATTTAAATTTCAAAGTACCTATCCAAATATAAAATATCTAAACATCAAAAACCTATAATATACTACTCTAACTACTGTATTTAATATCCAAACAGCATATAATGCCAAAATAGCTCCAATAATACTAAAATTCTTTAAAACCCCATAATAAATCACCATCAACAAAAAAAGAGAAAAGTAAAAAAATATAATCATAAAAAATAAATTTTTAATCCTTGCAAAAAGTCCTGACTCTTCGCTGCTTTTTGCGATTAGCCTAATGGTCTCTATCTTATTTAAAAACCCAACCTTGTTATATTTTATCTCGACTAGGTCACTCACTTCATATTTATATATTTCAGGCGGAAATGTCTCACTAAATCTCTTCTTATCAACAACAATACTAAGGCTTACAACAGAATTTTGTCTAACAACTCTTCTATTTAGCGCGCTTATCCTGCCAATCTTTTTCAAGCTACTCGAGCTCCTCAGCGATCTCTAACACTTCAAAATACTCATTTTCTAGGCTTTCAAGCTCGGCTTTTGCCTTTTCTAGCTCTTCATAAAGTTTAGTAAGACCCACTTCTTGATAAATTTTAGGATCACTAAGCCCCTCATTTAGCTCGGCTACCCTTGCTTCAAGGGTTGAAATTTTATCTGGATATGTGTTTAAAATTTGCGTTTGTTTGTAGCTTAGTTTTGCGCCGGTTTTACTCTTTTGCTTGGCTTCATTTTGGCTATTTGTTAGCTCTTTTTCAAATTTATCAAGCTCTTTCATCTCATCTTCAAGCTCCAAATAGACGCTATACTCTTCATGCAAGACATTTATCTTTGTCCCCTCAAACGCCCAGAGCTTATTTGCCATCTTATCGACAAAATATCTATCGTGGCTTACTAGCAAGATAGCCCCCTCAAAGCTTTGCAAGTAGTCTTCTAAGATGTTGATAGTTGCGATATCAAGGTCATTTGTCGGCTCGTCAAGCACCAGCACGTCGTAAGTTTTGGTAAAAAGCATCGCAAGCGCGACGCGATTTTTCTCGCCGCCACTTAAAACACCTATCTTTTTATCTAAAAATTCCTTTGGAAAGAGGAAATTTTTAAGATAGCCATAAACGTGCATATTTCGCCCACGCACCAGCACGTGATCGCCGCCATTTGGGCAAAATGTCTCTATAAGGCTCTTGTCATCATCAAGGACATTTCTAGCTTGATCAAAGTAGCCAATACTCACCTCACCTCTTTTTATC
>NZ_CALACG010000330.1 GCF_937890585.1 uncultured Campylobacter sp. | reverse complement strand
GTAGAGTAATGCAAGGCATTGGA
Source organism: uncultured Campylobacter sp. (assembly GCF_937890585.1). Classification (GTDB taxonomy): domain Bacteria; phylum Campylobacterota; class Campylobacteria; order Campylobacterales; family Campylobacteraceae; genus Campylobacter_A. Next base: position 1,011 of record NZ_CALACG010000330.1, on the reverse strand, counting down.
ATAAAAGGAATGGGATATTATGTGCCAGAAAATGTGTTTACAAATTTTGATTTTGAAAAAATGGTCGACACGAGCGATGAATGGATAGTGAAGCGAACTGGTATAGAGCAAAGACATATCGCAACGACTGAGATAACAAGCGATCTTGGCACAAAAGCTGCCGAGCTAGCTATAAAACGCTCAGGACTTGAAAAATCACAAATCGATGCAGTGATATGCGCTACGATATCTCCAGATCATCTTTGCATGCCTTCAACAGCTTGTAAGATAGCTGCAAATTTAGGTTTAAATTTTGGCATTACAGCTTTTGATATAAGTGCAGCTTGCACGGGATTTATCTATCTTTTGGAGCTTGCAAATTCCCTTGTTACAAGTGGTGTTAAGAAAAATGTTTTAATCATAGGAGCTGAAAAACTAAGCTCGATGATCGACTACACAGACAGAAGCACTTGCATACTATTTGGTGATGGAGCAGGAGCTGCTGTGATAAGTGCTAGCGAAGAAAACGAGATCATCGACGTCCACACTGCGAGCGACGGCAGACAGGCTGAACTTTTGATAACTCCAGGATGTGGCAGTGCATTTCCAGCTAGCGAAGAGACACTAAAAAATAGACTAAATTTCATCCACATGAGCGGAAATGAGGTCTTTAAGATAGCAGTTCAAACACTTAGCAAAAGCGTGATAGAAATTTTGCATGCAAACAAAATGCAAAGCGAAGATATCGACTTTTTCATACCTCATCAAGCAAATATCAGGATAATAGACGCCGTAAAAAATAGGCTAAATTTCACTGACGAGCAGTGCGTTTTGACAGTTGCAAAATACGGCAACACAAGCTCCGCTTCGATCCCGATGGCGATAAATGATGCTTACGAAGATGGACGCATTAAAAATGGTTCAGTTTTGCTTCTTGATGCATTTGGCGGTGGTTTTACTTGGGGTTCTTCTCTACTTAAATTTGGTGGCGAAAATTTCAGTAGGTAAAATTGCTTCTATTCGCTTTAATAG
>NZ_CALACG010000329.1 GCF_937890585.1 uncultured Campylobacter sp. | reverse complement strand
ATTTCTGCACCCAAAACTCTAAATTTAATAAAATTTCTACAACATCTTCTATAATTTTTTAAAAATTTCCATTCATTTTCAAATGCATATTAAAATTACACTGTTTAAAATTTCTAGATCTATTTAATTAGAATTTAAATTTTTATGGATATAATTTCGCAATCAATAAAATTTATTATTAAGGAGAAAATATGTTAGTAACAAAAAAAGCACCTGACTTTACAGCTGCAGCAGTTTTAGGAAACAATCAAATTGTAAATGATTTCAACCTTTACAAAAACATCGGCGAAAAGGGCGCTGTTGTATTTTTCTACCCAATGGACTTTACATTTGTTTGCCCAAGCGAGATCATCGCGTTTGATAAAAGATATGACGAGTTCAAGTCACGCGGTATCGAAGTTATCGCGGTTTCTTGCGACAACCAGTTCTCACACTTTGCATGGAAAGAGACTCCAGTAAATAAAGGCGGTATCGGCAAAGTTCGCTTCCCAATCGTAGCTGACATGACAAAATCAATCGCTCGCGGCTTTGACGTACTTCTAGAAGACGCTGGCGTAGCACTTCGCGGTTCATTCCTACTTGACAAAGACGGCACAGTTCGCCACGCAGTTATAAACGACCTACCGCTTGGCAGAAACATCGACGAGATGATCAGAATGGTAGATACTATGCTATTTACAAATGAGCACGGCGAAGTTTGCCCAGCTGGCTGGCACAAAGGTGATTCTGGTATGAAACCAAGCACAGAAGGTGTTGCTGACTACCTTTCACACAACGAAAGCAAACTATAATTATTCAAATTTCTAGGCAGCTTTGCCTAGAAATTCTCTCTCTACACAAATTTAAATATTTTTTTAATATAACTTTATATATGATAGCAATGTTTTAATAAATAACCTTTTTTGGAGACCCCATGGAGTTTAAGGGCAGGCAAGAACTTGTCGAAAATTGCGAGGATTGCATACTTGGTTTAAGAGCTAAATTTATAGATGAGGGCATCAAATTTTGCAGACAATTAACCCTTGTGGTGCCGCACGAGCAGATGAAAATTTGCCTTGAGAGCATCTTTGACGCTCTACTCATCCAAAAACCAAATGCCACACAAATTCGCGACGACTTAAACAGCCTAATACCAAAACTAAACGCAAAAGACGAGCTGATAAATTTCTTGCTCTTAAATTTGACACTAAATTTTAGTCATGCCTGCAAAGATGCAGTATATGTTGGCTACTTTGTAAATGCCATCTCAAGGTTGAAAGAAATTTTATATAACGCCGAAAATCATCAAGAGACAACAGTAAAAGAGATGATCGATACTGGCTCATTTTTCTACGAAGATCCGATCAACACATTTACACGCATGAAAAACGCCAAGGTCCGCCCTGAGTTTTTAAATTTATACGACGGCCTAAATATAAAATACGAAGCAGAAATTTTAGAAGTTAGAGAAGATAGCGTCGTATTTCGCGTAGATATGATGCAAATTTTAGCCATGAAGCAAGACGGCAAGGGCTTTATCCTGCCAAATAGCTTCTTCTCAAAGCAACTTCGCGCCGACATCATCGACTACAATATTGCCGATAAAAGCGTCACTCTTTCAAATTTCTCACGCACAGCGACCATGCATGCAAACAAGAGAAAATTCCAGCGCGTCTTGCCAAACCGCTTTACCAAAATTTCTCTAAAAGGAGAACAAGGCGAGCTTGTTGGCAGCCTTTATGACATCTCAGAGGGCGGCATGAGCATATTAAGCTCACAAGCTACAAATTTTAAAGACGGCGAAGAGTTGGAGGCAAATTTTGACATCATGCTCTCACCAGATGAAGTAAAAAACGTATCTTTAAAGCTAAGGCTCGTTACTGAGCTAGCATACAAGGGCTACATCAGATACTGCATGCAGCTAGTTGATGATGACAAAACGATAAAAAACTTCACGCAAAAGCGCGTCAAAGAGACACTTGACGAACTTCGCTCACGCATAAATTTATACGAATAAGGCAACCAGTGAAAACCATACAAGAGAATTTAAAACTTTTTTACATCGGACTAAAAGATAAAGAGCCATTTTTTTATAAAAATAAAGACCTAACCACCCATGCAGCCATCATTGGCATGACCGGTAGCGGCAAAACAGGTCTTGGTATCACACTTTTAGAAGAGGCCTGCATAGACAACATCCCCTCTATCATCATCGATCCAAAGGGCGACATCACAAATTTAGCCCTCACCTTTCCGCAGATGAGAGCGGAGGATTTTTTACCATACGTCGATGAAGCAGAGGCTGCAAATAAAGGTCAAAGCGTAGAGGAATTTGCCACCGCTCAGGCCGAGCTTTGGAGAAACGGCATAGAGTCGAGCTTTCAAGACCTTGAGCGAGTAAAAATTTTAAAAGATAGCGCTAGCTTTAACATCTACACGCCAAAAAGCTCATCTGGCCTTGGTGTGGCGCTACTTAGCGACTTTGCCTGCCCAAATATTAGTGACGAAGAAATTTTTAGCAACTATATAAACTCGCTCGCAGCATCGGTGCTATCGCTTATTGGCATGAGTTCAGAGGATATGAGCTCAAAAGAGCAGCTGCTTATCTCCACTATATTTGAGAGCAAATTTAAAGAGCAAAAAGACGTCAGCATCGAAGAGCTCATAAATTTCATAGCAAATCCGCCGTTTAAAAAGATAGGCGTTTTTGACGTAGATACATTTTATCCAAGCAGTGAGCGCCTAAAGCTTGCCATGAAGATAAACGCACTCATCGCAAGCCCAAGCTTTAAGGGCTGGACGCAGGGCGTTAGACTAGAAATTTCAAAGATGCTTTTTGACGAAAACGGCAAAGCAAAGTGCAATATCTTTACGATCTCACACCTAAATGACGCTGAGAGGATGTTTTTTGTCACGCTTTTACTAAACGAGATCATCGCGTGGATGCGTGGCACAGAGGGCACTAGCTCACTTAGAGCGATCCTATATATGGATGAAATTTTTGGCTTCTTCCCGCCAAACGCAAATCCGCCGTCAAAAACGCCTATGCTCACGCTTTTAAAACAAGCCCGTGCATTTGGTCTTGGCTGCGTTTTAAGCACGCAAAACCCAGTCGATCTTGACTACAAAGGCCTTAGCAACATCGGCACTTGGTTCATCGGTCGCCTCCAAACAGCGCAGGACAAAGCCCGCGTGATCGACGGCCTAAGCGGCATCGCTGGCTCAAGCTTAGATAAAGCCTCACTTGAAAATCTCATATCAAATTTAGCCAAAAGAAATTTCTTACTCAAAAATATAAACGAGGACGGCCTAAACGTCATCTCCACTCGCTGGGCACTTAGCTATCTAAAAGGCCCGCTC
>NZ_CALACG010000328.1 GCF_937890585.1 uncultured Campylobacter sp. | reverse complement strand
AAGCTGCGCTACACCTAATGGCAACAAATCCAAGTTCTTTGCTTTGTATCTCCGTAAATAGCCAAAATAAAATGGTTTTCACAACCAAAAAATCCTCTCTATTTTTTACTTATATTTGGCTATTATACACTTCAAAGAGAGCTATATCTTTGTATTTTGCTTGTTTGAGCGCTATTTTTGTCAAAATAGTAAAGTATCCATAGGCTTTTTGAAAGATATCCATGATCTACCTTTGGATCATGGAAAAAGCCACTCTCCATAAGCCAGCAGTCGCGCTCCTTGTCTATAACCCAATACCATTGATCAGGCAAACTCTTATCGGATGGATTATATTTAAGAAAAATGTTAGTAAGGCCATACTTTTCATTATCCTCTTTTGCGATAATCGCATTTTCAAATGCCATTTTTTATCCTTAAAATTTGATGTTTTGAAATTATATTATATATACTCAAATACTTAAGCGGCACTTTGCTACAATGCCTAACTTTTAGTTAAATTTCGGAGTAAAAATGCTACATGACATTATTGATTTTATCGTTTCAAGCGTGAGCAGCTGGGGATATGCTGGCATATTTGTGATGATGTTTTTAGAGAGCTCATTTTTTCCATTTCCAAGCGAAGTGGCGATGATACCAGCTGGATATCTAGCTCACAAAGGCGAGATGAGCCTAGCGCTTGCCTTTATATCAGGTACGCTTGGTAGCTTACTTGGAGCCATTTTCAACTACTATCTTTGCTACTTTTTTGGACGTGAGATCATCTTAAAATACGGCAAATTTGTGGGCATCACCCACGAAAAGATGGATAAATTTGAAGCATTTTTTAATAAACACGGCGAAATTTCGACCTTCAACTCACGCCTCATCCCTGGAATTCGTCAGTATATCAGCCTGCCAGCTGGGCTTGCCAAGATGAATATTTTTAGATTTTGTCTATTTACCACACTTGGCGCTGGGATTTGGTGTGCTGTTTTGCTTGGAGTTGGCTATTTTCTAGGCTCAAATCCAGACAAACAGACACTTCTAACGATCACGATCGCTATTTTAGCGGTTGTTGCAGTAATAAGTGCGGTATATATAATGAAGCAAAGAAAATACTAAATACATATAAAAATACATAAAATTTAGTGTATTTTGTTAAATTTGGCTCAAATTTTTAGCTAAATTTAACTTAGCTGATCGCTCTCATTTTTTCTAGGCGAGCTAAATTTCTTGAAATTTTCTCTAGCTCTCTTTGCTCATACACTTCGCTCCCAGAGTAGAAAAATCTCAAATTTGGTTTTAAATTTACATTTGAAATTTGAAGTCCAAGCTCGCTTATAAGGCGGTTTATCGTCCCTTCGTTGCCGTCTATTATGCTTACGTTTGAAGGTAAAATTTCTCTTAAGCTATCTTTAAAATAGTTAAAATGTGTGCAGCCAAGCACCAAAAAGTCAAATTTACTTACATTTGAGGGGATAAAATACGTTGATGCAAACGGCAACGAAGTAGCCCCAAAAGATGTGCAGATCACGCAAAATCCAAGGCTAAGGTTTTTCATGAAGAGTGCTGCATCGCAAAGAGATAACATGCACGTCGCCATATACTCCATAAACGGCACCGAGTACAAAGAGCCAAACGGAGCTGACGAGATCGTGCTAAAAGAGAGCGACGCAAGAGACGTTAGCGACAAGGCGCTTTTAAAGCTATTTAATGAAAATTTTAAGACTACCAGCCAAAGAAAATATGAATTTAAAGAGTACTCGCTAAAGTATGGCGCAGATGTTTTTAGACTAAATTTCATAAAGCCAGAGTATAAGAGCAAGCACGGCATAAACGGCTACTACGAAAGACTTACCGAATACGAAAACGACGTTAGAAATTTGATCTTTCTAACGCCAAATCAAACAAAAGATATCACTATAAAAATAGCCAAAGGACTAGACGCCAAGATAGAAAAAGACGCCGAGATAACCGACGTCGTAGTGCTTCAAGGGCTATAAATTTACCCTTAGCAAGGCATCTTTAAAACTTCTACCACTTCACCTTTTGCGATAAA
>NZ_CALACG010000327.1 GCF_937890585.1 uncultured Campylobacter sp. | reverse complement strand
GGCAAATACGCCCAAACGCTACTTAGCGCAAATAGCGAGCTTGAAATTTTGCTAGTTTATAAAAATTTAAAGGGCTACAATATAAAAAATTTCTTAAAAGAATTTTCTGAAATTTTAGATAGCTCTGGCATGAAATTTGTGATAAAAATTGCCGAAGTGGATGAAATTTTTATAAATTTCAAAGATGACCTTAAATTTAAAAGCGAAACCTCGCAACTTCGCTATATCTGCGGCTCAAAAAGCCTCTACCGCTTAGTAAAAAGCGAGATCATAAAGATAAAAGAATTTGATAAAAAAGCCTTTTTAAACTACCATTTAAAGGCATTTTTGCCATTTTCTAGCATAAGCTACTTGGCTCAAGAGCCAAATTTAAAAAGTGGCTTTGGCGGGATAGACGAAATTTATCATCTAAACTGCATACTAAACTGCCTAGATAGCGACGTTTCCGTTAGATCGCAAGCGCTTAAAGTGATGAATGAAAAAGAGATCGCTAGCTTTAACCTAAATGTGGATTTTTTGCTAAGCTTGCTAAGTGCTTTAAATTTAACCCAAAACACCGATACTTTCAGCGCTTCAAGTGTCGAGATCACGACAAATTTCATGCAGACAAAGTCCAAAAAGCTTCAAGACAACGAAAGCGTCATCAGCCAAAAGATTCTAAGCTCGATGAATAACATCGCCATTTATTCAAGATTTATAGCGGCCTCTCTTTGCAGGCCATTTTTCAAGAGTGAGCTAAGCTTCGAGCAGCGTAAATTTGCTAGGCTAAAAAATGGCTTTTATGAGATAAATGGCGTCATATACGTGCCGCTTCATAAAAAGCCAGCACTTATCGAAGCTCTCATAAAAGAACTTTTAGAGCTAAAAGATGTGGATTATAAATTTGATATAAGCGCGATCTTTTATATCAAGCGAGCCATCATCACAAAAAGTGGCTTGGAGCGCGCTATCAGCGAGTTTAAGAAGATATTTTTAAGAGAAAACTCATACGCCATTTTAAAGTCCTTGCTCGATGCGCAGATGATACAAATTTTGATAAAACCGATGGAGCACATCAGCCAGCTAGCTCAGTATGACGGCTATCACGAATTTACGGTTGATGAGCACAGCATCTTAAGTGTCAAATTTCTTGAAAATATAAAAGATAAATTTATAAAAAATCTCTACACCGAGCTTTGCATGGAGGGCAAGACGATGCTAAAGATCGTAACTCTCATGCACGACGTTGGCAAGGGGCTTGGCAAGGATCATGCAAATATCGGCGCAAATATCTTTAGAGCCTACGCAAACAAGCTAAATTTAAGCCAAAAGGCCGTAAATATCGGCGTTACGCTCGTAAAATACCACACTCTAATGAGCAACGTCTCAAACAGAGAGGACATCTACTCACAACGCGTCATCTTTGCCTTCATCTCAAAGCTAGGCGACAAGCAGGTCTTAAAGCTACTTTACATCCTTAGCTACTGCGTGATAAACGCGACAAATGAGAAGCTTTACAACGCCTACACAGCCAAGCTTTTAAGGGAGCTTTATGAAATTTCACTGACTGCGTTTAGCGACGAAAATTTGCTCGACGAAGCGACAAGACGTGTAAAAAAAGAGCAGTCTATAAAGCGAAACAGCGAATTTTTGGCACTTTCTCCAAGCTTGCAAGAGAAAATTTTTAAGATCACATCAAATTTGGTCTTTACAAAATATAGCGCGAGCGAGATCATAAATTTAAGCAAGGCGGCGAGTGTTTTAAGCGGAACTGAAATTTATATAAATAACTCTAAAAACCTAAGCATACAAATTTATACGCAAAAGAGTCTAAATTTAAGCGCCCTGCTCTATGAATTTGCCAAATTTGACCTTGCGTATATGGAAATTTTTGAGCTATTTGAGAAGAAATTTTACATCAGGCTTGACTTTAACCAAAATGTAAAAAATCATGAGCTTGAAAATACTAAAATTTTAGCCCTAAAATCACTAAATAGCGAGGTTTTAAGAGAGCCATTGAAACCAAATATTAACAAAGATGAGATAAACTTCGAGCTAAATCACTCAAAAGATTACGCCAAGCTTAGCATCAACGCAAAAGATCAGCGCGGGCTAATGGCTTATGTGATGAGTGTTTTTGACAGGCTTCATTTTCAAGTCACGAGTGCGAGAATTCAGACGGTTAAAAATAGAACGAGGAATCTCTTTTTGATCGAGAAAAACGAGCGACTTGAGAGTAAAGGCGAAGAGATATTAAATTTATTAATAAGCGAGTAAAACATGTGTGGAATCGTAGGATACATCGGAGATAAAGAGAAAAAAGAGGTCATTTTAAGCGGGCTAAAAGAGCTTGAGTATCGCGGATACGACAGCGCTGGCATGGCTGTGATGAGTGATGGCAAGATCGACTTCTTTAAAGCGGTCGGCAAGCTTGAAAATTTAGCCCTAAAGACAAAGGACTTTACATCAGAAGGTTTTGGCGTGGCGATAGGTCACACACGCTGGGCTACGCACGGTAAACCAACCGAGATAAACGCTCACCCACACCTTGGCGAGCACTCATTTGTCGTTCATAACGGCATCATCGAAAACTACAAAGAGCTTAAAGATGAGCTTGAGGCAAAGGGCGTGAAATTTGTCAGCCAAACCGACACCGAAGTGATCGTGCATCTTTTTGAAGAAATTTTAAAAGAAAAAAAAGACCCATTTAAAGCTTATGAGGCGACTATCGCAAAGCTAAGAGGCGCTTATGCAACGCTACTTATCACCAAAACTGCACCTGATAAGATATTTTTCGCAAAAGATGCCGCTCCTATGGCGATAGGCAAAAGTGACAAAAAAGAGGTATATTTTGCCTCATCAGATGCGCCGCTAATTGGCAACGCAACCGAAGTAGCCTACTTAGATGATAACAACTACGGCTATGTGAGCTTAGACGAGATAGCTGTTTTTAAACAAGGCAAAAAAGCTAGCATAACCTTTAACGCACTGCCAAAAGATAAGAGCTATGCCCAAAAAGAGGGTTATACATTTTTTATGGAGAAAGAAATTTACGAGCAAGGTGCAGTCGTATCTGAAACCATCATGGGCAGGGTTAAAAACCACAAAGTCACCCTTGAAAATTTAGACGATGAATACCTAAAAGGCATCGATGATGTCGTGCTTTGTGCGTGCGGTACGAGCTACCATGCAGCGCTTGTTGCAAGCTATCTTTTTGAAAGGCTTGCTAAAGTTAGAACAAAGGTCGAAGTGGCAAGCGAATTTAGATATAGAAAGCCTTATCTAAACAAAAACTCGCTTTTTATCGTCATCTCACAAAGTGGCGAGACAGCTGATACTCTTGAGGCACTTAGGATCGCAAAAGAGGCTGGGCTAAAGACACTTGCGATTTGCAACGTCGATAACTCATCTATCGTTAGACTAGCTGATAATACGCTTCTAACTCGCGCTGGCATCGAAAAAGGTGTGGCAAGTACAAAGGCTTTTGCAACGCAGATCATCGTGCTTTGGATGCTTGTACTTCAAATGGCATCAGCAAAGGGATCTATCAGCAAAAAAGAGCTTGATCACGAGATCAAAACGCTTCTTCACATCCCACAAATTTTAAATATAGATAACTCCTTGCAAGAGAAGCTTCACCGCCTAAGCAAGCATTATTTGCACGGCCATGGCTTCTTCTTCATCGGTAGAGACATCTTCTATCCGCTAGCACTTGAAGGTGCGTTAAAACTTAAAGAAATTTCATATCTTCACGCCGAGGGCTATCCATCAGGCGAGATGAAGCACGGCCCTATCGCGCTTGCAGATGAGAAGCTATTTACGATCGCTTTAATGCCTCAAAATTTACTTTATGAAAAGACAAAGAGCAATGTCGAAGAGCTCGCTGCAAGAGATGCATATATCCTAGCGATAAGTCCGCTTGAGCTTGAGCTAAGCGACGACTACATAAAAACAAGTGTTCAAGATCACTATATGAGCGAATTTTTCGAGATGATGCTTGTGCTTCAGCTGCTTGCACTTGAAATTTCTGTTAGACTTGGCAACAACGTCGATATGCCAAGAAACCTCGCAAAAAGCGTAACTGTTGAGTAAATTTAGCTGGCTGGCAAATGCAAAATGCCAGCCAAATTTCTGTTTTTAAAGCCATTCAATCATAGTGTTTGACATTAAATTTGTATTAATATTTTTCTAATACTTGCTTCTATATAATACCAAAACCAACTTAATCATTAAGGATAAAAATGAAGTTAAAATCATCTCTACTAAGCGCAAGCCTAGGAGTATTACTTTTGAGTGGTTGCGCCACAGGCAACAATGGCGGCGTGACTGGCAGCGCTGCTGGCAGTAACAATAAAAATGCCAACACAAAAATAGAAAAGTGTAGTAGCACACTTGGAACTTTAGCATTTTATGAAGATCAAAATTCTGACTGGTATTCATATCTAACTCGCAACTACAAGCTTACATCAACTATTCCTGTTTTACGCCTTCTAGCACAACAAACTGGTTGTTTTGTTATCGTTGAGAGGGGCGCTATGATGGACAATATGATGCAAGAGCGTGCCCTTGATAGATCAGGCGAGTTACGTGGAGGCTCAGGCTTTGGCAAAGGCAAAATGGTGGCAGCTGATTATACTATTCGTCCTGAAATTTTCTTTAGTAACGAAGATACAGGTGGTGTTGGTGGAGTTGTGGG